>NZ_JBXUOW010000035.1:0-60764 GCF_057196645.1 Micromonospora sp. ATLC16 | reverse complement strand
CACGGTGGATGCCCGGGGCGAGATCCTGGAGTTGAAGTCGACGGTGAACACGATGGTGGATCAGCTGTCGTCGTTCGCCGACGAGGTGACCCGGGTGGCCCGTGAGGTGGGTACCGAGGGCAAGCTGGGCGGCCAGGCCCAGGTGCGCGGCGTCGCCGGCACGTGGCGGGATCTGACCGACAACGTGAACTCGATGGCGTCGAACCTGACCAGCCAGGTGCGCAACATCGCCTCGGTCACCACCGCGGTGGCGAACGGTGACCTGTCGCAGAAGATCACGGTTGACGCGCAGGGCGAGATCCTGGAGCTGAAGAACACCGTCAACACGATGGTGGACCAGTTGTCGTCGTTCGCCGACGAGGTGACCCGGGTGGCCCGTGAGGTGGGCACCGAGGGCAAGCTGGGCGGCCAGGCCCAGGTGAAGGGGGTCTCCGGCACCTGGCGCGACCTGACCGAGAACGTCAATCAGCTCGCCTCGACGCTGACCACCCAGCTACGGGCGATCGCCCGCGTCTCGACCTCGGTTACCCGGGGCGACCTCACCCAGCGGATCGCGGTGAAGGCGCAGGGCGAGGTCGCCGAGCTGAAGGACAACATCAACCAGATGATCGTCACCCTGCGGGAGACGACCCACAAGAACGCCGAGCAGGGGTGGCTCGACTCCAACCTCGCCCGCATCGGCGGCCTGCTCCAGGGCCAGCGTGATCTCGGCGAGGTCTGCCGGATGATCATGCAGGAGGTCACGCCGCTGGTCGACGCGCAGCTGGGTGCCTTCTTCCTGGCGGACAACTCCGAGGGCGTGATGCGGCTGCGGTTGACCGCCTCGTACGGCTACGTCTCCCGGGGGCACGACGTGACCTTCGGGCCGGGCGAGGGGCTGGTCGGCCAGGCCGCGCTGTCCCGGCGCACCATCCGGGTCGGCGCCGTGCCGGACGGCCGGATCACCTTGCGTTCCGGGTTGGCCGACACGCCACCGGCGGACCTGGTGGTCCTGCCGGTCCTGTTCGAGGGCGAGCTGCTCGGCGTGATCGAGTTCGCCACCGTCACACCCTTCTCCGAGCTGCACCTGTCGTTCCTGGAGCGGCTGGTTTCCACCATCGGCATCGCGGTCAACACCATCCAGGCGAACCGGCGTACGGAGGAGTTGCTCGCCCAGTCGCAGCGGCTGGCGCACGAATTGCAGGAACAGTCGGCGGAGTTGCAGCGGACCAACGCCGAACTGGAGGACAAGGCCAAGCTGCTGTCGGAGCAGAAGGCGAACATCGAGACCCAGAACCGGGAGATCGAGCTGGCCCGGCTGGGCCTGGAGGACAAGGCGCAGCAGCTCACCCGGGCCTCGGCGTACAAGTCGGAGTTCCTGGCGAACATGAGCCACGAGCTGCGTACGCCGTTGAACTCGCTGCTGCTGCTGGCCCGGCTGCTGATGGAGAACTCCGAGCAGAACCTCACGCCGAAGCAGATCGAGTTCGCCCGGACGATTCACGGCTCCGGGTCGGACCTGCTGCGCCTGATCGACGACATCCTGGACCTCTCCAAGATCGAAGCCGGGCGGATGGACGTCGAACCGACCGAGGTCCGGTTCACCGAGGTCTGCAACTACGTGGGACAGGCGTTCGCCCCGCAGGCCGAGGAGAAGGGCCTGGACTTCCAGGTACGCATCGGCAAGGACCTGCCGCCGGCCGTGGTGACCGACGCGCAGCGGCTTCAGCAGGTGCTGCGCAACCTGCTGTCGAACGCGGTCAAGTTCACCGACAACGGGGCGGTGACCCTGCGCATCTCCCGGGCGCCGGAGCACGCGGTGTTCGACGTGCCGGCGCTGACCAACGCCCGGCAGGTGATCGCCTTCACCGTGATCGACACCGGGATCGGGATCTCCGACGACAAGCTGTCGCTGATCTTCGAGGCGTTCCAGCAGGCGGACGGGACCACCAGTCGCCGGTACGGCGGCACCGGGCTGGGCCTGTCGATCAGCCGTGACCTGGCTCGGCTGATCGGAGGCACGATCACTGTCGCCTCGGCGCCCGGCCAGGGCTCGACGTTCACGCTCTACCTGCCGGACGTATTGGCGCCGGACGCGGTGGTGGCACCCGCGCCACCGTCACCGCAGCGGGCGGGTTTGCCGTCGTCGTTGTTGATGCCCCCGATGGAGCTGCTGTCGGAGGCGCCCGAGGCGCCGAAGACCCGTCAGCTGGACGGCGCCACCGTGCTGATCGTGGACGACGACGTGCGGAACGTTTTCGCGCTGACCAGCGCGCTCGAACTGCACGGCATGACGGTGCTGTACGCCGACAACGGCGCCGACGGGGTTCGCCTGTTGGCCGAACACCCGGAAGTCGATATCGTCCTGATGGATGCGATGATGCCCGATCAGGACGGATACGAGACAACCCGGCAGATCAGGCGTAATCACCGGTTCGCGGACCTGCCGATCGTGTTCCTGACCGCGAAGGCCATGCCAGGGGATCGGGAGTCCGCGATCGCGGCCGGAGCCAGCGACTACATCACCAAGCCGGTCGATCTGGACCAGCTGATCGAGCTGATGGGTAGCTGGATCAGTGGCAGCCGTACCGAGGAGGGCTCGTGACGCAGGTGGCGAAGGCGCTGCTGGTCGATGATCGCCGGGAGAACCTGATGGCCCTGGAGGCGATCCTCCAGGGGCTGCCGGTGCAGTCGGTCGCCGTGGAGAGCGGTGAGGCGGCGCTGAAGCAGTTGCTGGTGGACGACTTCGCGGTGATCCTGCTGGACGCCCAGATGCCGGGCATGGACGGGTTCGAGACGGCGAGTCACATCAAGCGGCGGGAGCGTACCCGGCACGTCCCGATCATCTTCCTGACCGCTGCCGACCGGGACGCCCAACTGGCGTTACGGGGCTACGCGGCGGGTGCGGTGGACTACCTCACCAAGCCGTTCGACCCCTGGGTGTTGCGGGCCAAGGTCTGCGTCTTCGTCGAGCTGTGGACCAAGACCCGCCAACTGGCCGCGCAGTCCGAGATGGTCCGCGAGCGCGACGCCCAGTGGCGGATGCTGACCGATGCCGTCGACGAGGCCACCACCCTGCTCCGCAACACCGACGATCCCGAAGCCCACGCCCGCGCCGTAGCTCTCCTCGAACAAGCCCGCTGGGGCACCACCCCCGACTGACCCCCACCCCCACCCACCCACCCACCAAACCCTCCCCGTTGATCATGAGGTTAGCGGCAGATTTGAAGATCAAAATCGCCGCTAACCTCATGATCAACGCGCTTGGCGAGGGTGGGGGGGTTAGGGGGTGGGGGTGTCGTTGCGGACCATCAGGGCGCTGCGTAGGCCGGTGATGTCCAGGACGCGGAGCAGGAAGTCGCCGACGTTTGTCAGCACGAGCAGGGACTGGGCGTGGCTGGCCTTGCGGCTGAGGACGACCAGGGTGCCCAGGCCCTGCGAGTCGCAGAACGTCACGCCGCCGAGGTCGAGGACGATCCGGGGCGGGGGCTCGGTGAGAACCTCGTTGACGACAGTCGATAGCTGGGCGGCCGTTTGCATGTCGATCTCACCGGCAAGGCGGAGGACTGCTTCGTCGCCCGTTCGGTGTACGGTGATGGACAGTTCGGCACGATCCACCGGGTCAGCCTATCGCGATCTCCGTCGACCGGCCTGTCGAGGGCGTGCCGTCCCCGCGCAGCGTGCCGGGGGTGAGCCCGGTAACCCCTGGGCGGGGTGGCTGCCGATCCGTCGCCGGGCGCTGACACAATGGCGGCATCGTGACCGAGGTGTTTACCGCCGGATCCGACCGCTACCCGGTCGACGCGCCGGCCTCAGCGGCCCTGTTCGACCGCGCCTGCGCCATCGTGCCGGGCGGGGTCAACTCCCCTGTGCGCGCCTTCCGGGCGGTCGGCGGCACACCACGCTTCATGGTCCGCGGTGAGGGACCCTGGCTCCACGACGCGGACGGTCGCCGTTACGTCGACCTGGTCTGCTCCTGGGGTCCGCTGATTCTGGGCCACGCCCACCCCGAGGTGGTCGCGGCCGTGCAGGCGGCCGCCGCGCATGGCACCAGTTTCGGTACGCCCACGCCCGGCGAGGTCGAACTGGCCGACGAGATCGTCGCGCGTACCCCGGTCGAGCAGATCCGGCTGGTCAACTCGGGCACCGAGGCGACCATGTCGGCGATCCGCCTGGCGCGCGGGTACACCGGCCGCTCAAAGATCATCAAGTTCGCTGGCTGCTACCACGGGCACGTCGACGCGCTGCTGGCCGCCGCCGGCTCCGGTGTGGCCACGCTCGGCCTGCCCGATTCACCGGGGGTCACCGGCGCGGCGGCCAGCGAGACGATCGTGCTGCCGTACAACGACGTGACCGCCGTCGAGGCCGCCTTCGCCGCCGAGGGCCAGCACATCGCTGCGGTGATCACCGAGGCCGCACCCGGCAACATGGGTGTGGTCGCCCCCCGTGACGGGTTCAACGCCCAGTTGGCCCGGATCGCGCACGCGCACGGCGCACTGCTGATCGTCGACGAGGTGATGACCGGGTTCCGGGTCTCCCGCGCCGGCTGGCACGGCCTCGACCCGGTCGAGGCGGACCTGTGGACGTACGGCAAGGTCATGGGTGGTGGGCTGCCCGCCGCGGCGTTCGGCGGGCGCGCGGAGATCATGTCGCGACTGGCGCCCGCCGGCCCCGTCTACCAGGCCGGCACCCTCTCCGGGAACCCGCTCGCCTGCGCGGCCGGGCTGACCACGCTGCGGCTCGCCGACGACGCGCTCTACCGCCGGTTGGACGACACCGCCGCCGTGGTGGGCAGGCTCGCCGCAGACGCGCTGGCCGCCGCCGGGGTCCCGCACCGGCTGTCGTACGCCGGCAACATGTTCTCGATCTTCTTCACCGACGCCGACGTGGTCGACTACGACAGCGCCCGCACCCAGCAGGTGCCGGCGTTCAAGGCGTTCTTCCACGCGATGCTCGCCGCCGGGGTCTATCTGCCGCCGAGCGCGTTCGAGTCCTGGTTCGTCTCGGCGGCGATCGACGATGCCGCCCTGGAACAGATCGCCGGCGCGCTGCCGACGGCGGCCAACGCGGCGGCAGCGGCAGGTCACGGGGGGTAGCGGTGGGCGTGAGGAGTGAGCCGGGTTTGCGAGCCCCGCAGTCGCGAACAAGGGGGGCACAGCGGTGAGCAAAACGGTTGTGCACGTGCTCCGGCACGGCGAGGTGTACAACCCGAACGGCATCCTCTACGGCCGCCTGCCGGGTTTCCGCCTCAGCGAACTGGGCGTCCAGATGGCCAAGGCCGCCGCGCAGGGGCTCGCCGAACACGAGGTCGTGCACGTGGCGGCCAGTCCGCTGGAACGTGCCCAGCAGACCGCCGAGCCGATCGCCGCCCAGTTCCGGTTGCCCGTCGGGGTGGACGAGCGGCTGATCGAGAGCGCCAACTGGTTCGAGGGCAAGAAGGTCTCGCCCGGCGACGGCTCCTTCCGCGACCCGCGTAACTGGTGGGTGCTGCGTGATCCGGTGACCCCGTCCTGGGGCGAGGCGTACCGGGCCATCGCCGAGCGGATGTTCGGCGCACTGCACGCCGCCCGGATCGCCGCCGAGGGCCGGGAGGCCGTCCTGGTCTCGCACCAGCTGCCGATCTGGACGCTGCGCCGCTACGTGGAGCGCAAGCGGCTGTGGCACGACCCGCGTCGCCGGCAGTGTGCGCTGGCCTCGCTCACCACCTTCCACTTCGACGGTGCCAAGATCGTCGGCATCGGTTACTCCGAGCCGGCCGCGCACCTGGTGGCGATGTCGCCGACCGCGCGGACGGCAAAGGGGGCCTGAGATGGGGGTCCGGAGGCTGGCTGCCGGCCTGCTCGCCGCCGCGACCACCGCGGTGCTCCTGAGCGGCTGTACGGGCGACGGCCGGGAATCCGACTGCGACAGCGCTGGCGGCATCGTCGAGTGCGCCCCGGAGCAGCGCTCCGCCGCCCCGAAGATCGCCGGTGAGCTGCTGGCCGGCGGGTCTTACGACGTGGCCGACCAGCGGGGCAAGGTCCTGGTGGTCAACTTCTGGGGCTCCTGGTGTGCGCCCTGCCGGGCCGAGGCCGACGACCTGGAGAACACCTACCAGGCGACGAAGGACTCCGGGGTGACCTTCCTCGGCATCAACGTGCAGGACAGCCGGGACAAGGCGGTCGCCTTCGAGGAGGGCCGGGTCAGCTATCCGAGCATCTTCGACCCGGGCAGCCGGCTCGCCCTGGACATGGACATCCCGCCGAACACCATTCCGGCCACCATCGTGCTGGACCGGAAGGGACGGATCGCCACGGTCGTCCGGGCGGCGGTCCGGCAGGAGGGGCTGCAACCGATCGTCGAGCGGATCGCCGCCGAGGCGCCCGCGCCGGCCGGTCAGCGCTGATGGGCGGGACATTCGGTCAGCTCGCCGAGTCCGGCCCGTTGCTGCTGGCGTTGGGCGCTGCGGCGCTGGCCGGTCTGGTCAGCTTCCTGTCCCCGTGCGTGCTGCCGCTGATGCCCGGCTACCTCTCCTACGTCACCGGGCTGGCCGGCTCGGACCTCGAAGGCCGTCACGAGTCGCCCGCCGTGGACGGGACACCGGGCGACGGTGGCGGCGTCGGCACCGCCGTGCGGGAGCGCGCCCGGGTCGCCCCGGCGGTGAAGGGTCGGGTGCTGGCCGGGACGCTGCTGTTCATCGCCGGCTTCACCGTCGTGTTCACCGCCACCGCGGTCCTGTTCAGCGGCGTCGGTCGGGTCTTCTTCGACCACGAACGGACGCTGGAGATCATCGTCGGCGGGCTCATCGTCGTGCTCGGTCTGGGCTACCTCGGTGCGCTGCCCGGGTTCCAGCGCGAGTTCCGGATCAACCGGCTGCCCGCCGCCGGCCTGTTCGGCGCGCCCGTGCTCGGTGCCGTGTTCGCGCTGAGCTGGGTTCCCTGCACCGGGCCCACGCTGGCCGCGGTGCTCGGCATGGCGACCACCAGCGGGCAGACCGACCGGGCGGTGGTGCTGGCCGTGGCGTACTGCCTCGGGCTGGGCCTGCCGTTCGTCATCTTCGGGCTGGGCTTCAACCGGTTGCTCGGGGTGTTCCGCACGGTACGCCGGCACAGCCGCTGGGTCACCCGGATCGGCGGGGCGTTGCTGATCCTGATCGGGCTGGCATTGGTCAGCGGCGGCTGGACCAACGTCGTGATCTGGTTGCAGACCACCGTCGGGGTGGGCAGCTTCGAGGTGGGCATCTGATGACCGCCGTCGACGACCGTCCCGCCACACCGGCCGAAGCGCCCCGCCGCCGCCGCAACCCGCTGCTCGCGCTGCTGCGCAACTCGTGGCGGCAGCTGACCAGCATGCGTACCGCGCTGGTGCTGCTCTTCCTGCTCGCGGTCGCGGCGATCCCCGGGTCGGTGCTGCCGCAGCGTGGGGTCAACCCGGAGGACGTACGCGACTTCTACACCGCCAACCCGGACCTGGCCCCGCTGCTCGACCGGGTGGGCGCGTTCGAGGCGTTCAGCTCGGTCTGGTTCTCCGCCATCTACCTGCTGCTGTTCGCGTCGCTGATCGGGTGCATCACGCCCCGGCTGCGCGACCACGCCCGGGCGCTGCGGGTCCGTCCGCCGGCCGTACCGAAGCGGTTGGAGCGGCTGCCGCAGCACACGGTGGTGCCCGCGCCCGAGGGCGGCGCGGCGGTGGTCGCGGAGGCCCTGCGGCGACGGCGGTGGCGGGTGGTGGTACGCGGTGACGAGGTCTCCGCCGAGAAGGGCTACCTGAAAGAGACCGGCAACCTGATCTTCCACACCTCGATAGTGCTGATGCTGGTCGGTGTCGCGCTCGGCTCCTGGTACGGCTGGCACGGCAACCGGCTGCTCGTCGCCGGTGCCGACCAGGTGTTCTGCAACACCCGCCAGCAGTACGCCGAGGCGAAGCTCGGCCCGCGCGTCGGTGACGACCTGCCCCGGTTCTGCATGCAACTGGACGAGTTCGACGGGCAGTTCCTGCCAAACGGCCAGGCGTCCTCCTTCAGCGCGAAGGTGACCGTCGACGAGGACGGCGGCGCTCCGCGTCAGGCCGAGTTCTCGGTCAACGCACCGTTGCGCCTCGACGATGCGAACGTCTACCTGCTCGGACACGGCTACGCCCCGGTGATCCGGTACACCGACCGGTTCGGTAGGACCCAGACCAGCCCGGTGCCGTTCCTGACCACCGGCGACATCGGGCTGACCGGGGAGGGCCTGGCCGCCTTCCCGGACGCCAACGTCGACCCGGAGACCGGCGAGCGGAATCCGGATCTCCAGGTGGCCTTCTCCGGCCTGTACCTGCCGACCGCGCCGCAGGAGCCGCCGTTCGTCCGCTCCGAGCACCCCACCGAGCAGAATCCGCTGCTCGACCTGGTCGCGTACCGGGGCAATCTGGGGCTCGACGCCGGTATCCCCGGCTCGCTCTACCAGCTCGACCAGCGTCAGCTACGCAATGGTCGGCTCACCGAGATCGGTGCGAAGCAGCTGCGGATCGGCGAGAGCTGGACGCTGGACGACGGCACCACCGTCGAGTTCGTGGGCACCGAGCGGTACATCGTGCTGTCGGTACGGCACGACCCGGGCACGATGCTGCTGCTGGTCAGCTCGGTCGGGCTGGTGCTGGGGCTGATGGGTTCGCTGTTCGTCCGGCGTCGGCGGGTGTTCGTTCGGCTGCTGCCCGCCGGTCCGGGCGACCCCGACGGTGGATCTCCGACGGGCGGTAGTAGTTTGGTCGAGGTGGCGGGTCTGCCGCGTACCGAGCACCCCGGGTTCGCCGCCGAGTTCGCCCAACTGGTCGCCGCGATCGGTGGACGATCCGGTGACGCCGGCACCGACCCGGGCGCGCCGGCCCGGGCGCGGGAAGGAGCCGAGTGATGTCCGCACTCTCCGATCAGCTGGTGTCGATCGCCGCGCTGGCGTACCTGCTGGCGATGATCAGTCACGCCGTCGAGTACGCCCTCGGCAACTCGCGCGCCAGGGCGGTCGCGGCACCGGCCCGCGAGCTGGTCGGCGCGGGGGTGGGCGCGGTTTCGACCGGGGCGGTGGACGGCTCTGCTGTGGTGGGTCCGGCGGCACCGGGTCGGGCCGAGCGCACCGCGCGCCGCGCTGAGCTGGGTGGCCGGATCGCGGTCGGGCTGACCGCCGTGGCCGCCGCGCTGCACCTCGCGGCACTGGTCACCCGGGGCCTCGCCGCCGACCGGATGCCGTGGGGCAACATGTACGAGTTCGTGCTCACGGTCTCGTTCATCGGGGTCGCCGCCTGGCTGGTCGTGCTGGTGAAGTGGCCGTTCCTGCGCCGCCTCGGGTTGTTCCTGACGCTGGTGATGGTGCTGCTGGTGGCCACCGCCGAGCTGGTGCTCTACACCCCGATCGTGCCGCTGGTGCCGGCGCTCAACTCGTACTGGTTCGTCGTGCACGTGTCGACGATCGTCTTCGCGTCGGGTCTGTTCCTGCTGGGCGCGGTGCCGGCGGCGGCGTACCTGATGCGGGCCGGGTACGAGAACGGCAGGCGCAGCTTCCCGTACACGCTGGCGAAGCGGCTGCCGGCGGCGGCCGGGCTGGAACGGCTCACCTTCGTGCTGCATGCCTTCTCGTTCCCGATCTTCACCTTCGCGGTGATCGCCGGGGCGATCTGGGCCGAGGCGGCCTGGGGTCGCCCGTGGGGCTGGGACCCGAAGGAGACCTGGGCGTTCATCTCCTGGGTGGTGTACGCCGGCTACCTGCATGCCCGGGCCACGCCGAGCGTGCGGCGGAGCACGGCCACCTGGCTGGCCATCCTCGGCTTCCTGACCGTGCTGATGAACCTCTTCGGCGTGAACGTCTTCTTCGAGGGCCTGCACTCCTACGGCGGCCTCTGACCCGTCGTGGTTCCACCTGGGTCGGGTGAACTAGCGTCAGGGCGTCCGCGTACCCCGAACCCCTCTCGGGAGCGAACGATGCGTCAACGTACCGTCCTGGCGTCCCTGGCCGGCCTGGTCGTCCTGCTCGCCGCCGGCTGCGGCGGCGGTGGCGACGCCCCGGCGGCCACCGTCCCGTCCAGCCCGCCACCCTCAGCCGCCCCGCCACCCTCAGCCGCCCTGCCGCCGGAACCGGCCCCGTCGCCGGCCCGTACCGTGCCGCCGAAGCCGCGGCTACGGCCGCTGCCGGTGAAACTGCCGGCCGGGCTGATCCGCACCACCGGCACCAAGAAGGTGGCCCTCACCTTCGACGACGGCCCGAACCCGGCCTGGACGCCTCAGGTGCTCGACCGGCTGAAGGCTGCCAAGGTGACCGCCACCTTCTGCGTGGTGGGTGCCCAGGTCCGTAAGCATCCGGGCCTGCTGCGACGGATCGTCCGGGAGGGGCACCAGCTCTGCAACCACAGCTGGGACCACGACCTGGACCTGGCCCGGCGGCCGGTCTCCGAGATCCGGGCCGACCTGGTACGCACCAACCGGGAGATCCGGCGGGCGGTGCCGGACGCGAAGGTGCCGTTCTACCGGCAGCCCGGTGGCCGGTGGACCGCCGAGGTGGTGAAGGTCGCCAGGCAGCTCGACATGCGCTCGTTGCACTGGTCCGTCGACCCACAGGACTGGGCCAAGCCGACCGCGGCCACCATCGAGAAGCGGGTGAAGCGTTCGGCCCGTCCCGGCACCGTGGTGCTGCTGCACGACGGGGGTGGCAACCGCTCGGCCACCCTCGCGGCCTGCACGAAGTTGATCGCCGGCCTGAAGCGCGACCATGGCGTCGCCAGGCTCACCTAGACCGGCTCCGAGCTGGCGCTTTTCGGGTCGTTGTGGCTGCCGCCATACCGGTTTGGTCGACCGGTACGCCATCACGTATGCTTTCGAAGCCTCCGGCGGGGCCGGATGGGAGCAAGTCCGCTCAACGTTGCGAGTGTGCAATGATGGCGGGGCCGCCCTCATCGTCTAGCGGCCCAGGACGCCGCCCTTTCAAGGCGGTAGCACGGGTTCGAATCCCGTTGGGGGCACGGTTCGGCTCAGGCCGGAGGCAACACCAGCAAGGTCCTGTGGAGCAGTTGGAGTGCTCGCCGCCCTGTCAAGGCGGAGGTCGCGGGTTCAAGTCCCGTCAGGACCGCAAGCGCTGACGCCGCGCACCTCGCGCGGCGTTCTGCGTATCGGGGCATGTGACCCGTCCCAGCGGCGATCCCGCAGGTTGGGTAGCATGAGCCGAGCACCTCGGCCAGGTAGCTCAGTTGGTACGAGCGTCCGACTGAAAATCGGAAGGTCGGCGGTTCGACCCCGCCCCTGGCCACATAGCCTTTCGCCGGGCTATTGCAACGCCGATCAGCGGAAACGCCGGTCGGCGTTTTGCTTTGCGCCCCCTCGGGCTGGCGCCCGTTGATCGTCCTTGGATGCCTCCACCTCAACCGGACGGCCTGGCCGGTGCTACGGGATGCCGGCGGCGTGGTGGGCGGGCTTCGCCGACCGGCTACCGGTCGACATCAGGCGGGACGGACATCGGGGGAAGCTGCGCACCAAGGCATGAGCCGGTATGGTCCGGGCCCATGGGACAGGGGATGGCCGATCCAACCGAGATCCAGCAGGACCTTGAGCGGTTCGCGCTCCGCAACACCCTGCGCGTACCCGCCTCCGCGGAGCGGGCGTACGAGGTCTTCACCGGTCGGCTCACCGACTGGTGGGTGATGGAGTACACCTGGTCGGGCCCGGAAGTTCTGGCCGAGCTGGGCATGGAACCCCGACCCGGCGGGATGCTCTACGAGGTCGGGCCGTACGGCTTCCGCAACGACTGGGGGCGGGTGCTGACCTGGGATCCACCCCGCCGTCTGGTCTTCACCTGGCAGATCGGTGCGGATCGCGCACCGGTGCCCGATCCGGCGCAGGCCAGCGAGGTCGAGGTGCTCTTCACGCCCGCCGAATCCGGCACCCTCATCGAGGTGACGCACCGGCACTTCGACCGGCACGGCACGGCTGCGGAGGGCTACCGACAAGCCCTGACCGCCGGTTGGCACGAGTTGCTCTCCCGCTACGCGACGACACTGATCCACACGCGGGCATGAACGCCGCGTCGGGCGCGTTGACCGACTCGAACGGTCAGGCGGCCCGACGCCGCAGCGTCGCCACGGTCGAGCCGGCCAGGGTGAGCAGGCACTCCGGCAGCAGCCCGTCGGCCGCCGCCGCGCCGAGCAGCGCCCGGGCGGTGTCGAGGTCGGCGTTGGCGTACGCGCTGACGAAGCGGGCCACCCACCGAGCGTCGTACCCGGCCTGGTCGATCCCGGGAAAGTCGAGCGCGCAGGCCCCGAGCGGCACCGGGTCCCCCACCATCGTCGCGGCCAGGCACCACGCCACGTCGTGCACCCCGGACAGGCCAGCCCGGTCGACCACCGCGTCGAAGGTCCCCACCACCGCCTCGGAGTCCCCGTCGAGGGCCGAGCTGAGGATGGCGGCGGCGTCCTCGAACGTCTGCTGTGGCGAGTCGGTCACGGACCGCACAGTACGGGTGCCAGTCAAGGAGCCCACCATGGTTACTCTCCGCACATGGTGGAGGCGACCTGCGGTTAGACCCGCCTCCACGGTCCCGCCGCCGGTCACGGCACGCTAGTCTGCGCAGCGGACCTTCGCCCGAGGAAGGACGACCATGCACATGTCGCGCGGCTCGCGGACGGCCATCCTGGCTGTCTGCGCCACGGTCCTGCTCGCCACCAGTGCCTGCGGAGAAGACCAGCCCGAGGAGGCGACCACCCAACAGGTGCGCCTCTACGGCACGGACGGCAACATGCTCAACTCGTACCCGGAGGAGTTGAAGGATCGCGCTGGTCTGGTCGACGGGATGAAGGGCACCACCCCGCTCACGCCACTGCCGGACGACTTCAAGAACCGGCTACGGTCCGTGGACCCGAGGTTGACCGATTACCTCTACTCCGCCGAGGCGTACGACGCGGTGCTGATCAGCGCACTGGCGGCGCAGCTCGCCGGGTCGACCGACCCCGCGGACATCGCCAAGCAGATCGTGGGCGTCACGAACAACGGCACCAACTGCGCCACGGCCAGTCAGTGTCTCAAACTGGCTCGCCAGGGCACTGACATCGAATACCGCAGCGTGTCGATCACCCGAGCCGGCTTCACGGACGCGGGCGAGCCGGCCACCGCCAGTTACGCCACCCTGCACTTCGACGGTCAACAGCTCAACGACGCCAAGACGGAGTTCGTCGGCGCCGGTGACGAGTCGACGGCCAGCAAGAAATCCCCGCCGAAGGCGAAGCGGCAGAGCGGCAGCCTCCCCGGGCCGAGCAGCGGCGCCCCGCTGGTCCTGGGTGGCCTGCTCCCCAAGACTGGTGATCTGGCCATCGCCAACCCGCCGATGGCGGCCGGTGCGGCGCTGGCCCTCAAGGAGATCAACGCGGCCGGTGGGGTGCTCGGCAAGGACGTGGTCTGGATCGACGGGGACGACGGCACCAGCCCGACCGTGGCCAAGGCGACCGTGGCCAGCCACATCGACGCCGGCGTACACGTGATCATCGGTGCCGGTGGCTCCGGGATCTCCGCGGCCGTGCTGCCCGACGTGGTGGACGCCGGTCTGATCCTCTTCTCCCCGTCGAACACGGCGGCGGACCTCACCAACGCCGACGACAAGGGCCTCTACTTCCGCACTGCCCCGCCGGACAGCCTCCAGGGGCGGGCGCTGGCCGACGTGATCCTCCGGGACGGCCCGCAGAAGATCGCTATCGTGGCGCGTGAGGACTCCTACGGCAAAGGGCTCCAGGAGGTCGTCCGGGCCGAGCTGGAGCGGGCCGGTTTCGGCGGCGACACGGTGAAGCTGCTCGGCTACGAGCCGGGAGAGGGCGCCGAGGCCGCCCCGATCAACTTCGGTGAGGGCGCCAAGCAGATCAAGCAGTTCGGGGCCGACGCGGTGCTGATCATCGGCTTCAGCGAGTCGGCTGCGGTGATCCGGGCGCTCGCCGACGCCGACGTACCGCTGGCCGCGCTGGCCTCCTGATCCAGCCGACGCCGACGGCCGCACCGGATCGCGGTGCGGCCGTCGCTGCTTGCGGGGGTGTCAGCGTCCGCGCCGCCGTTCCAGGAACTCCGTCATCCGGCGCTGCTTCTCCTCGTCGGTGAAGAGCACCGCCTGGCTGACCAGGTCCAGCTGTGGATGCGCGGCGGCCGGGGCGTCGACGGCGAGCTTGGTCAACCGCAGCGCCAACGCCGAACCCTTGGCCATCTCGTCGATCAGCCCGTGGGCCGCCGGCAGCAGCTCGTCCGGCGTGGCCACCACCCGGTTCACCAGGCCGATGCGCAGCGCCTCCGCCGCGTCCACCCGCCGGCCGGTGAACAACAGCTCCTTGGCCAGCGCCTCGCCCACCAGCGCCGGCAACCGGTGGGTGGCGCCGGCACCGGCCAGAATGCCGAGCCGCACCTCCGGCTGGCCGAAGACGGCCCGCTCGGAGCAGACCCGAAGATCGCAGGCGTACGCCAGCTCCGCGCCGCCGCCGAGGGCCGGGCCGTCGATCGCCGCCACGGTCGGCATCGGCAGCGCCCGGATCCGGGCGAAGGCCGCCGAGTTGATCGCGGCCAGCGCGTCCAGTCGGCCCCGCTCCCGCAGCTGGGCGATGTCCGCCCCGCCGGCGAAGATCCCGTCGGTGCCGCCGGTCAGCAGCAGCATCCGAGGGCGTGCCTCCAACTCGGCGCAGATTTGGTGCAGGGCCGCGATCAGGTCGGCGTCGATGGCGTTGCGCTTCTCCGGCCGGTCCAGCGTGACCACCAGTCGGTCCGGCTGCTCCTCGACCCGCAGTCCGCTCATCGTGCCGCCTCCGGCGAGTCCGCACCGCCCGGGATCGATCCCGCCGGAGCAACGCCGACAGCCTCGAAGAGTTCGCTGCCGGCCGAGCGCACCCCGTCGGTCCACCGGTAGAAGCCGTGCCCGGACTTCTTGCCCAACCGGCCGGCGGCGACCAGCTCCACCAGCAGCGGCGGTGGTGCGAACCGATCGCCGTATGCGGCCTGCAACGTCCGCGCTATGTCCAGGCGCACGTCCAGACCGACCAGGTCGGTCAGTTCCAGCGGCCCGACCGGGTGTCGGTAGCCGAGCACCATCGCCTTGTCGATGTCGGCGGGGTTGGCCACCCCGTCGGCGACCATCCGAATCGCCTCCAGCCCGAGGCTCACGCCGAGCCGTGACGTGGCGAAGCCCGGCATGTCGCGTACCACGACCGGGTCCTTGCCCAGTCGCCCGGCGAGCGTGACGGCCGCGTCCGTGGTCTCCGGGGCGGTGGCCGGCCCGACCACGATCTCCAGCAGCGCCATCGCCCAGACCGGGTTGAAGAAGTGCAGCCCGCAGAAACGCTCCGGCCGGGTCAACTCCGCCGCAAGGTCGGCGATCGGAATACTGGAGGTGTTGCTGCCCAGCAGGGCCGGGTGCAGCGCCTCCGCCTCGGCGAGCACGGCCCGCTTGAGCTCGGCCCGTTCCGGCACCGCCTCCACGATCACGTCCGGTGCCGGTGCGACCTCGGCGAGTCCCGCCCGCAGGGTGATCCGTTCCCGGTCGGCAGCGGCCTGCCCGGCGCTGAGTCTGCCGCGCCGAACGGCCCGCTCCCCGAGTTCGGTGAGCCGCCGCACCGCCGCGGCACCGCGCTCCCGGTCCACCTCGACCAGCTCTACGGTGTGCCCGCTGCCCGCCGCCACGTACGCGATGCCGAGACCCATCGTGCCGGCACCCACCACCACGAACCGTTCAGTCATCGCGACACCACCGCACCGTGAGAATCGGTCCCCGGCTTACGCCTGCGGCGCGCGAGGTCGCCGCCACGCCGGGGGTCAGCCCGTACGCTCCGCTCAGTCATGCTGCGACCCTATGCAGCGCCGGCATCGGTGGCATGCGTGGGGGCGGGCGGGATCGGGTACAGATCGCCGACAACCGAGGGAAGGACTAGCAGATGAGCCAGGCACCGGAGACCATGGACGGCGCGGGCGCCGAGGGGACCGTCGAGACGCGCGGCGACGAGCGCGTCGAGCTGCTGCGTGCCGACACCAACAACGACGGCCGCACCGACGTGTGGGTGGTCGACACCGACGGGGACGGGAAGGCCGACCTGTTCCAGTTCGACACCGACGGGGACGGCAAGGTGGACGTCACGATGGTCGACATCGACGAGGACGGCCAGCCCGACGAGGTGGTCGACGGTGACGGAGGGCTCCCCCCGGAGCAGCTTCCGCCGACCGTCCAGGTCTGAGGTTCTGGGGACGGGCACCCTGTTGACGCCTCCGGTGGAGCAGGGGGCCCTTCTCGACACTTCCGCCGTGCGCGGGTCGCCGGCCCAGCGGGTCAGCGGGTCGGCGGGTCAGCGGGTCAGTTGCAGGGTGGCCAGGTAGTAGGGGGCGTCGCGGTTGTCCACGTCGACCAACCGCCAGGGAGAGCCCTGCACCAGCTCGGCGAGTTCCTCCGGGGCGCAGACCAGGTAGTCGAACCAGGGCGTACCCAGCTCGCGGTAGCGCAGGCGCAGCCGTAACTGCCCGCCCAGGCGGCCCCGCCGCCGGTTGTGCTCGTGGTACGTGGTGTGCACCGGATCGCGGGTGCCGTACGGGTCGGTGCCGTGGGCGATCACCTGCGCGCCGGGGCGGGCCAGAGCCGCCAGCGCGGCGAGGAAGGCCGGTGCCCGTTCCCGCCCCTCGATCAGACCGAGATTGTTGCCGAGCAGCAGGAAGGTGTCGTACCGCCGCCCGCTCGCGGCGTGCTCGTCGACGGTGGCGTGCACCAGGTCGCGTACTCCCCGGCGGCGGCACACCCGCAACGCGCCGGCCGAGGTGTCCAGCCCGGTGACCGGTACGCCCCGCTCCTGCAGCAGCAGCGCGATCCGTCCGCCGCCGACACCGACGTCCAGCGTCGCGCCGCGTACCCGGTCGACCGCTCGGTGATCGTGCGGCTGCCAGTCCTGCGGTCCGTCGAGATAGTGGGCGGCCGGTGCGCCGTTGACCAGCCCGTCGTCCCGCTCGATGATCTCGATGACCGGGCGGGGCAGGCGCCCACCGGCCAGCGGCCGGGGACCGATGCCGGTCGCCACCGCCAGCGCGTCGCGCAGCAGTTCCCCGAAGACGTCACCGATCCGTGGCTCCCCCGTCACATGCTTCACGCTATCCCGCCGGTCGGTTGGCCGCAGCGCCCGTATCCTGGCGGCGTGACCACGTTGGACCGCCTCTCAGCCGAGAAGTACATCCTCCTGACGACGTTCCGGAAGGACGGTCGTGCGGTGCCGACCCCGGTCTGGGCGGTCCGCGACGGCGACGCCCTGGCGGTGTGGTCGGCGGCCGACGCCGGCAAGGTGAAACGGATCCGCCGCAGCGGGCACGTCACCGTGGCTCCCTGCGACGTACGCGGCCGACCACACGGCGAGGCGGTACCCGGCCGGGCGAGCCTCTACGGCCCCGGCGCGACCAACCGCATCCGTGGCCTCATCAAGCAGAAGTACCGGGTGATCGGCCGGCTGACCCTGCTCGGCAGCCGGCTGCGCCGGGGGGAGGGCGGCACGGTGGGCATCCGGGTCGAGCTGACCGACTGACGGTCCGACCCGGCGTTCGGGGACTTCGCCCGCCCGACCATGGCGAAGGGCGGCGGAACGAGTCCGCCGCCCTTCGTGTAGCTCTGTTATCAACCGGTTGGTCAGTCCCCCTGGCGCTGCTGCGGAATCTGTCCCTGCAGCAGTGCCCTGACCTCAGACTCGCGGTATCGGCGGTGACCGCCGAGGGTCCGGATGGCGCTCAGCTTGCCAGCCTTCGCCCAGCGGGTCACCGTTTTCGGGTCGACACGGAACATCGACGCCACCTCGGCCGGTGTGAGTAGCGGCTCTGGTTCGTGCGTTCGCGATGCCATCGGTCACTCCTCCACATGTATAGACATCGGCCGGGGTCCCGCCGGCCGACGCGTCTCCCATGGTCCGGCTAGTCCCCGATGTCCGACATGGGCCGAACGGCCGAACGTCCCTAGACGGACGGATGAACCATGCCCGATTTATACGACTTTTACACGCCAGAAAGTAACTTAATCGGACTCATGATCACGGTTCGTGATGCGTCAACTACGAGACAGCCTCGCGTTGCACCCCCAGAAAAGGGACATCAGTGACCTAATTGCAACGCTCCAGAAGTTGCACCGCGCGCCACCGGGCGACCAACTTGTCGTACGCCGCCGAGGCCTCCTCCGCCTCGCCCCGGGACAGCCCGGCCAGCCCGGCCGCGACCAGTTCCGGCGAGTCGTCCTCGGCCAGCGTCTCGTCGGAGAGCAACTCGACCAGCCCGCCGTAGTCGAGTTCCACCACCGAACGTGGATGGAACTCCTCCAGCCAGCGGGCCGCCTCCTCCACCGCCTCGGTGATCGGCGCGTCGCCGACCGACTTGCGGAGCACCGCCAGCGCCCGCGACGAGCGGCGGCGGGCCTTGGAGATCTCCGTCCGGAAGCGCAGCGAGCGCCGGTCCGGCACGGTGACGTGGTTACGCTCCTGCGCGTCGAAGAGCACGAACCAGCGCAGCGGTACGCCCCAGGTCGCGATCTGCTCGTGCACCCGGGGCACGCCGTGCTCCAGCACCCGGGCACCGCTGCGCCAGTCCTCCACCACGGCCTTGGCCTGCCCGGCCAGCACCGGCGGCACGAAGGCGTCGGCCAGCACCGGCGGTACGCCGTCCCGCGCGCTCAACGCCGCCTCAGCCACCCGGATACGCAGGTTCCACGGGCACACCAGCAGCGTCTCGTCGGTCTCCAGCACGTACGCCTCGTCCGGCAGATCCGGCAGCCGCGTCCAACCGGCACCGAGCGCCTCGATCACCGAGGTCCGCTGCCGGCCGGGCCCCTCTACCGGCGCCACGGCCCGCCCCTGCTCGACGTAGCGCCGCCAGTAGGACTGGCGATCCCGGTCGAAGGCGGTCAGCGGCTCGTACACGCGCAGGTATGAAGCGAAGAGCGACGGCACGGCGCGATCCTCCCACGAACGGCAAGCCGAGCGTCGCTCGGCGTCATCGGGCGACCCGGCGCGGCGCAGGAGCAACCCGGGCAAGCCCGGCGCCACCCCGCAACCCGACGACGGCGCGGCCGGGACAGACCGCCCGTAGGACGGGACGGCGGCCCGCCGGGGAGAGCGGCGCGACGCGCGCCGATACTAGGCTCGCAACACCGCAGCATCCCCGCCGACGTTGACCAGGTCCGCGCCTCACAAGGGCACCCGCCACACAGGAGCCAGTCATGGGTGTATTCGCCACCACGGACGACCCGGAGTCCACGGGGCACGAGCAGGTCGTGTTCTGCCAGGACAAGCAGACCGGCCTGAAGGCGATCATCGGCATCTACTCCACCGCGCTGGGCCCCGCGCTCGGCGGCACCCGGTTCTACCCGTACGACAGCGAGCAGGCCGCGCTCGCCGACGTGCTCGACCTCTCTCGCGGCATGGCGTACAAGAACGCCCTCGCCGGTCTGGACCTGGGCGGCGGCAAGGCGGTCATCTGGGGTGACCCGGAGCAGATCAAGAGCGAGGCGCTGCTGCGCGCCTACGGCCGCTTCGTGGAGTCTCTGGGTGGCCGGTACTACACCGCCTGCGACGTCGGCACCTACGTGCCGGACATGGACGTGATCGCCCGGGAGACCCGGTACGTCACCGGCCGCAGCGTCGAGCACGGCGGGGCGGGCGACTCCTCGATCCTCACCGCCTGGGGCGTGTTCCAGGGCATGCGGGCGGCGGCCGAGCACCTTTGGGGCGTACCGACGCTCGACGGTCGACGGATAGGCGTCGCCGGGCTGGGCAAGGTCGGCAAGTACCTCGTCGGCCACCTGTTGGAGGACGGTGCCGAGGTGGTCGCCACCGACGTCGACGCGCGGGCGCTGGACTGGGCGCGCACCACGCACCCACAGGTCCACCTCGTCGACGACGCCTCCGCGCTGGTCAGCGCCGACATCGATGTGTACGCCCCGTGCGCCCTCGGCAGCGCCCTCGACGACGGCACGGTGGCGGCGCTGCGAGCCAAGGTGGTTGCCGGGGCGGCCAACAACCAGCTCGCCCACTCCGGAGTGGAGAAGCTGCTCGCCGACCGGGGCATCCTCTATGCGCCCGATTACGTGGTGAACGCCGGCGGTGTGATCCAGGTCGCGGACGAGATCGAAGGCTTCGACTTCGAGCGGGCCAAGCTGCGCGCCACCAGGATCTACGACACCACCCGGGAGATCCTCCGTCTCGCCGACACCGACGGCGTACCGCCGGCAGTGGCGGCGGACCGGCTGGCCGAACGGCGGATGGCCGAGATCGGGCGGCTGCGCACCATCCACCTGCGCTGACGACGCACCGTCCGGGGCGGGCCGGTGTCCGCCCCCGACGGCCCGCTCCGACCAAGCGGAGCAGCGGACAGGGCGGTGGACGCGTGACGACACGCCGCAGCCCGGGCGAATGCTGGCACCGGTCCCGCTAAGCTGAATTAACGACGCGTTCGCGGAGATTTGCCCTGTGTCACGACCGATCTCGGCACCGCTCCTTACCGGGTACACTGGGTGACGTCCTGACAACCGCAACGCGCGGTCGTCGTCGTGGGTAACCCGAGGTGCCGAACGGCGGCATCCCCATGTACCGTAAGAGCCACGAGAGATGCCTGACGTCATCGGGGCCCGCCTTCGGGCTGCCCCGCATTCTGTGCGAGGGGGTCGAGCCATGGGGCGCGGCCGTGCTAAGGCCAAGCAGACAAAGGTGGCCCGGGAGCTGAAGTACCACTCCCCGAACACCGACCTCGCCGCCTTGCAGCGAGAACTCGGCGGCAGCGGCAAGTCGGACCGCAACTTCGACGACGACTACAAAGAGTACGTCGACGACGACGAGGACCACTCCGACGACGACCCGGACAACTGGGTCCGTCCGACCCGCTGACCCCCGGTCACATCTGAGCACGCGGTGACTGCCCGCGTGCTCACGCATGTGCCCGCTACGCAGCGGCGTGCAGCACCCGACGAGTCGAGGGCCCACCACGGCCGGACGATGCTCCGGCGGCGTGGCGGGCCCTCGGCACCGATCGATCAGCGGGGACGGTTGTTCCAGTTGTAGAACGTCGGGATGTTTTCGAAGTGGTTCCAGGCGCAGACCGCGCTGGCACCGTCGCCACCCGCCACCTCCGCCCGTAGTTGACGCGCGACCTCGGCCTCGTGAAGCAGGGCGTTGAGTCCGACGGCGGCCTCCCGCACCCGGTCGGCGACCCGGTCGGGCTCGTCTCCCGTCACGGTCTCAAGCTCCCGGTGACTGGTGGTCTCGGGCATGCTCCAACACTCCCTCCAGTAGGCGGATCTTGCTGTTGCGGCAGTGCTCGGTCTCCGTACCGTCAAAACGCCCCAGCTCGAAGTAGCGGTTGGCCGCATGGCCTCCGCCACAGAAACCGAAGTACGGGCAGGAGGCGCGACAGGCCTCCACACCGTCGATGAATTCGCCGACCCAGGGGGTGCGCCCCGCGTCGGCCAGGATGGTGTGCAACGGGGTGGCGAGCACGCTTCCGCTGGAGAAGTCGCCGTAACGGGGATCGGTGAAGCCGGCCAGCTCGGGTGAGAGCACCACGACCGAGCCGTCGTACGCCACGGTCGGTATCGGATCGAGCCGGCTGGGCAGCAGATCGTCCGCCGTGCCGTCCAGCACCGCCGCGGCGTACCGCAACGACCACTCCACCTCCCGCAGGTGGATCCGGGGATCCCGCCGCCAGGCCGCGACCAACTCGGCCCAGAACCCGGTCACGGCCGGAGCGTCGTGGGCGTTGACCCGGGTGTTGACGCCCTCGGTCTCCTCGATGTTGACGCCGAGCACCTCGCAACCGAGGTCGAGAAAGTACTCGTACAGCTCCGTGGCGCGCCCGGGAGACGGGTCGTTGACCACCGCGAGCGCCGAGAAGGGCAGCCCGTGTCGACGCAACGCGGCCACCCCGCGGACGATCCGGTCGTACGCGGGTCGACCGGCCCGGGTGACCCGCTCACCGTTGCGTTCCGGTGGCCCGTCCACGCTCACGCTCACCCGCATCCGGTGCCGGGCGAAGAACTCGCACCAGGCATCGTCGATCAGAGTGGCGTTCGTCTGGACGTGGTGCTCCACCTCGGGCCCGAACGGCGCCATCAGCGCCGCCAGCCGCTCCCGGCCGGTGGCCAGTGGCTCCCCACCGTGCCAGACCACGGAGAACCGGCCGGTGGACGCCCAGCGGTTCACCGAGGCGGCCACCGCCTCGGCCACCGCGACCGGCATCTGCCGGTCCGCCGCCCGGAACGGCAGATAGCAGTACGCGCAGTCGAGATTGCAAAGCGTGGTGGGCTGCATCACAACGTACGACGGGACGGTGGCCAGGCCCCGCATCCCGCCCAATGACCGTGCCCGCGCAGCCATCGCCCTCCTCCGTAGCGGTCCTGGGCTGCCGGGCGACCCGGCAGGGGCGCGCCCCGCAGCTCTTGAGGGTGCCCTTCAGGCTAGGCCGCGACGGCCACTCGGGTGAAGCCCTGATCAGGTGGTCGGACGATCAGCGCAAAGTGATCATCCTCGGGTGTGCTGGCCGACCATCCGCACCTCGCCGGTGCCCTCGATGATCTCGCCGACCTGCCAGGCGTCGACGCCCCGCCCGGTGAGCGTGGCCAACGCCCGGTCGGCGTCCTCCGCCGACACGATCGCGAACATGCCGACGCCCATGTTGAAGGTCGCTTCCATCTCCGGGTCCTCGATCCGGCCCTTGGACTGGATCAGGTCGAAGACCGGCTGCGGCTTCCACGTCGACCGGTTGACCACGGCGTCCACGTGCTCCGGCAGGATCCGCACCAGGTTGCCGGGGATACCGCCGCCGGTGACGTGGGCCAGGGCCCGCACCTCGGCCTCCGCGATCAGCTTGAGGCAGTCCTGCGCGTAGATCTTGGTGGGGGTGAGCAGCTCCTCACCGAGGGTGCGCTGGCGGCCGAAGTCGTCGATCACCACGTCCAACCGCATCCGGCCGGCGCCCAGCAGCACGTGCCGGACCAGCGAGTAGCCGTTCGAGTGCAGGCCGGACGACCGCATCGCGATCACCACGTCGCCCACCTCGACCCGCTCGGAGCTGAGGATCTCGCCCTCCTCCACCACGCCGACGCCCGTGGCGGAGACGTCGTACTCGTCGGGGCGCAGCACGCCCGGGTGCTCGGCGGTCTCGCCGCCCAGCAGCGCACAGCCCGCGTACCGGCAGCCGTCGGCGATGCCGGCGCCGATCTCGGCGACCTTGTCCGGCACCACCTCGCCGGTCGCGATGTAGTCCAGCAGAAACAGTGGCTCCGCGCCGCAGGCGACCAGGTCGTCGACGACCATGGCGACCAGGTCGATGCCGACCGTGTCGTGGATGTCCATCTGCTGGGCGATCACCAGCTTGGTGCCGACGCCGTCGGTGGAGGAGGCCAGGATCGGGTGCTGGTACTTCGTGGTGTCCAGCCGGAACAGGCCGGCGAAGCCGCCGAGGTCACCCATCACCTCCGGCCGCCGGGTCTGCTTCACCTTCGACTTGAGCAGCTCCACGGCACGGTCACCCGCCTCGATGGACACGCCAGCGTCCGCGTACGAGACCGCGCGTTTGCGCGCCGGGCGGCCGGAACCGGCCGTCCAGGGCTGACGGTCCCCGCCAGCGCCGCTCGGGCTGCTTCCTGCGCCGCTGCGCTCGGACACGTGCGTCACGGTTCTCCCCTTTGTGGTTCTCGGCTGTCGCGTCGACGGTGACCGACACGCCAGCCGGGCGGTGCTACGGGCAGTTTGTGGTCGCCGACGGTTTGAGTTCGCCGAAGCTGCTGTCGAGTGGCGGGACGAGTTGCTCGGCGGACCCGATCTCGCCGGCCGTGTGGTGGGCGACCCGACGGCCGATCCCTTCGAGCACGTGCTTGCCGATCAGGTTGCCGACGGGCAGTTCGATCGGGTACTCCCCGTCGAAGCAGGCCCGGCAGAGCCGGGTCTTCGGCTGCTCGGTCGCGGCGATCAGGCCGGACAACGAGACATAACCCAGCGTGTCCGCGCCGATCGAGCGCCGGATGCCGTCGTTGTCGAGGCCGTTGGCGAGCAGTTCGGCGCGGGTGGCGAAGTCGATGCCGTAGAAGCACGGCCAGGAGACCGGCGGCGAGGAGATGCGTACGTGCACCTCCACCGCACCGGCCTCGCGCAGCATCCGCACGATCGCGCGCTGGGTGTTGCCGCGGACGATGGAATCGTCGACCACGACCAGGCGTTTGCCCCGCACGTTCTCCCGCAGCGGGTTGAGCTTGAGCCGGATGCCGAGCTGACGCAGCGTCTGCGACGGCTGGATGAAGGTACGTCCGACGTACGGGTTCTTCACCAGGCCGGCACCGTAGGTGATGCCGGACTGCTCGGCGTACCCGATCGCCGCCGGGGTGCCCGACTCGGGTACCGGGATCACCAGGTCGCCGTCGACCGGGTGCTCCTTGGCCAGTTGCCGCCCGATCTGCACCCGGGCGGCGTGCACGTTGCGACCGGCGATGGTGGCGTCCGGCCGGGCTATGTAGACGTACTCGAAGAGGCAACCCTTGGGCTCGGGGGCGGCGAACCTGGTGGACCGCAGCCCCTCCGCGTCGATCGCGATCAACTCGCCCGGTTCGACCTCGCGGACCACGCTGGCACCGACGATGTCCAGCGCGGCGGTCTCGCTGGCCACCACCCAGCCGCGATCCAGTCGGCCCAGCACCAGCGGACGCACACCGTGCGGGTCGCGCGCGGCGTAGAGGGTCGACTCGTCCATGAAGACGAAGCTGAACGCGCCTCGCAGCTGCGGCAGAACCTCCAGCGCGGCGGCCTCGACGGACAGATCCGGCCGGCTGGCCAGCAGCATGGTGACCAACGAGGTGTCGTTCGTCGAACCGTCGGCGCCCAGGCCACGCTCGGCCACCTCACGCTGCAACTCGGCCGTGTTGACCAGGTTGCCGTTGTGTGCCAGCGCGATGGTGGTGCCCGAACTGGTCGCGCGGATGGTCGGCTGGGCGTTCTCCCAGGTCGACGCGCCGGTCGTGGAGTAACGCGCGTGCCCGATCGCGACATGACCGCGCAGGCTGGCCAGCGTCGGCTCGTCGAAGACCTGGGCCACCAGACCGAGATCCTTGTAGACCACCACGCCGGAGCCGTCGCTGACCGCTATGCCGGCCGCTTCCTGACCTCGGTGCTGCAGTGCGTACAACCCGAAGTAGGTCAGGTTGGCGACCTCCTCTCCCGGGGCCCAGACGCCGAAGACACCGCACGCGTCCTGGGGGCCGGGTCGATGGGGGTCAAGGTCGTGGCTCAGCCGGCCGTCGCCTCGGGGCACCTGCCGCTCCCTTTGCTGGTCTGGACTGGCCTGGCGGAACCACGGGGGTTGCTCCGCACCTCTCGGCCAGGACCACACTGTCGTCGCCTGACAGTGTACGCGAATGCATGTCGCCACATACAGTCACACTGTCGCCGCTATGCGTCATTCAGTACCAGCCATCATCCCAGTTCGAGCGGCAGATAGGCGGACAGGTCCGCGCGAGCCCCGCTCGCCTTGACGCGACCCTCCGTGACCGCTCGCACCCAGTCCAGTCGCCCGGTGGCCAAACCGAGCCAGGTTTCCGGATCCATCTCCACCGTGTTCGGGGGAGTACCGCGGGTGTGTCGCGGCCCCGGAACGCACTGAACTGCACCGTAAGGTGGGACTCGCACCTCCACCGATCGGCCGGGGGCGCGGTCCGCGAGGAGGGCCAACAGGGCCCTGACCGCCTCGCGGAGCACCGGCCGTTCGGGTACACGCCCCTCATCGAGCGCCGACAACGCCGCCGCTATCGAGGCGGACTTAATGTACGGAGAGGACACGACGGGACGATACGGTGTGACCGTGCAGCCCGTCGCGCTGGCCCTGGGTCGCGCCGATCCGGCCAGACAAGGCATAGTTGCCGACGGCGTATTCGTACCGTGATGTTCCCCCCGCCCGGCACCCGCCGGTCAGGGGAGGTCAGTCCGGAAGGCGGTGGACGTGTCAACGCACCGACGAGCCTGGCACAAGCGGGCCGGTGTGATCGTGGCGCTGATGATCGGTGCCCTGCTCGCCGCCCCTGCCACACCCGCCTTCGCCGAGGACCCGGACGTCCAGATCACAAGCCTGCCGAACGGTACCCTTCAGCCCGGTCAGCAAACGTCGATGGCGTTCACCGTCAAGAACAACAACGATGCACCGACGCCGTTCAGGATCAGCGTCAGCACCTTCAACGGTCTGAGCTGCCAGGGCGACTGCAACGTCCCGGCCCGGTTGATCCCGGCCGGCGAAGAAGTGTCGTTCACGGTGAACCTGGTCGCGGGTGACGTGGCGGCCGGCCAGGAGCGGTCCGGCAAGGTGCGAGTTTCCGCCCAGGCCGGCGGGGACCAGGGCAGCGACGAGCGGGACATGACGGTGCGGGGCCCCAAACCGCCGCCGACGACGCAGGCGCCGCAGACGGTGCGGTCGATCTCCGGCAAGGTCGTCAACCAGGGTGGCGAGGCGGTGCCGAACGCGTACGTGCTGCTCAAGGACAGCGCCGGCGAGCAGCGTGACACCACCACCAACGGCGACGGCAACTTCCGGTTCACCGGCAGCAGCGACAACCCGATCACGCCCGGGCGGATCGACATCGGCGCGAGCGCCGAGAACAAGAACGCCGTGGCGAGCTTCACCGCCAAGGCCGGGCAGAGCATCACCGGTCGGCGGATCACCCTCCCGATCGCGGCGGCCTCGAAGAGCCCGAGCGCCAGCCCGAGCGCCAGCGAGTCGGCGGTGCCGACCGAGGACCCGTTCGAGGAGGAACTCGGCGAGGAGGAGGATGATGAGACCCCCGCCGAGAGCGCCGCTGCCCAGGCCCCGGCCTCCAACGAGGACTCGGGTGGATTCGGCAACTGGCTGCTCATCCTGCTGGGCGGTCTCTTCGTGGCCGTCGGTGTCGGCACGATCGTGCTGCTCTGGATGAAGCGCAAGGAAAACGAGGACGTCGAGCCCGACGGTGATGTTCCCGCCGGCGCTCCGGCCGGCGCGGTCCCGGCAGCCCGCGGCTCGTTCGCTGGTGCGGACGACCAGACCCGGGTGGTGAACCGGGTCAATGCCGCGCCGGACCCGACAATGGTCGGCGGCGCCGGGTTGGCGAACGCGCCGACGATGATGCACCAGCCGGTCGTCGACGACGTTCCGCCGGACCCCTACGGCGCACCGCCGCAGCCCTACGGTGCCGCGAGCGGACCCGGTGGCTGGTCCGGTGGTGGCGGTTACGGCGACGAGCCGGGCGGCTACGGCGCCCCCGACTACGGCAACGCCCCCTCGTCGGGCGGCGGCTACGGCAACGCCCCGTCCTCCGGTAGCGGCTACGGCAACAGTCCGTCGTCCGGCAGTGGCTACGGCAGCCGGGACTACGGTGCCGGCAACGCCGCCCCGGACTATCCGCCGGCAGGCGGCGGCTACGGCGAGCGGTACGACGAGCCGACCGGCCGCTACCAGGGCGAAGAAACGGCCTACCCGGCTCCCGCCGACCCGTACGCCACCGGGATGTACCAGCCGGAGGCTGGCCAGGGCTACGGCCAGTCCGAGCCGGGCGGCTACGGACGAGGCGAGGCCGGGGGCGACTACGGTCGCAACGAGCCTGCCGGCGGCTATGGCCAGAGCGACCCGACGCGCGGCTACGGCGACGGTGAGCCAGGCGGCGGATACGGCCAGGGCGATCCGAACCGTGGCTACCCTCCCGGACAGTCGGGCGGCGGTTACGGCGCGGCATCCGGTGGCGGGTACGACCAGCCGGCCGGGGGCTACGGCCAGGAAGCCGGGCACCAGCGCGGTGGCTACGACAACACCAGCTACGACAGCGGATACGACCAGGGCGGCTACGGCGGCCCGACCGCCGGCGGATACGGCCAGGACTCACCGACGAGCGGCGGGTACGACCAGGGTGGCTACGGCGGCGGCCCGGCCGGCGGCGGGTACGGGCAGGAGCCCCCACGGCAGCGCGGCGGTTACGACAGCGGATACGACCAGGGTGGTTACGGCCAGAGCGGCGGCTACGGCGACCCGGCACAGGCCGGCCGCGGCCGACCCGACGGCGCGCCCCAGGACCGTGGCGGTCGCCGCCTGGACTGGCTCGACGACTAGATCCTGTCGTGGTCGCCGTACGACCTTATGTCACTCAGACATAATCATGTCTGAGTGACATGGACCTGTACCACTCATCGTTGCCCACCGGTCGGCGGGTGCGAATCGACTGTCCGGGCCGACGCTGGGCATCGCCAGCGGTCAGGCGGCCGAGAAGACACCCTGGTGGAGCAGTGGGATGACGTCGGAGGCGTTGACGTGTACCGCGATCTCGACGTCCTCGGCGAAGCCGCCCTCGATCAGCTCTCGACCGGAGACGCAGCCGCGGATCGCCGCCGGTACGTCCGGGGTGCTGGCCAGCGCGGCAAGTGCCATGGCCGCCTCCACCGAGAGCCCGCCCGGCGCGCCGGAGAGGGCGTCCAGCACGCTGGCCGCGCCCAACTGATCCTCCACCGAAGGGCGCAACGATCCGTCCGGCCACCGTTCACCGGCGGCCACCACGCCGATCGGAGCTGCCGTCGAGCCGTACCGCTGGATGCGAAGCCAACGCCCGACGGCGCGGGCGTTGCGCAGGTTGGCCGCGACCACCGGTAGCCCGGTGGCGCTGGCGGCGGCGCTGATGGCCGAACCGTTGGGCGACGGCAGCACCAGGTCGGGCACCACCGGAGCCCGACTCAGCGCGGCCGGCGACAGCGACCACGGATGTTCGCGGGTGACCTGTCGGCGGCCGGTCGCGGCGACCGCGCCGACCCGGCGCGCGTAGGCGGCGGCCTGCTCGCCCCAGGGGAACGGGTGCACGCGCATCCCCCGCCCCACCGCCACCTCGACGGTGGTGGTGAACGACAGCACGTCCACCACCACCAGTACCGCGCAGACCCGGGCGAGTTCGACCGCACCCGCCAGAGCCCAGTCGAACCGGACCCCCGATCCGGGTTGGGCGACTACTGCCGCAGCCAGGGCCTCAGCGCTGGTCGGGTGCGGAGGGCTGCTCGGTGTCACCGTGCTGCGGAGCGTCCGCCCCGGGTTCCTGGTGGCTGCCCATCGGGGCGGTCGGATCGGCGGCCTCGGCCGACTGCGGGGCCGCCACGACACGGCCGCCACGCACCGGCGGGGTGGCCCGCTCGGCCGGCCTGTCGGCCGACTCACCTGTCGAATCCGTCGCGCCCGACGCCTGCTCGGCCGGCACCGGTGCGACTCCGGTCGATGCCGGCACAGCTTCGGCCCGCGCGCCGTCGATGTCGGCAGCCGCATCGACGCCGGCGGCCGGACCGTCAATGACCACCTCGGCGGTTGCCGGAGCGGTCACCTCGATTGGCCGCACGCCGCCGAACAGCGCCGGCAGGGTGCCGGTGTGCGCCTCGCGCAGCTCGTCCAGGCCGAGCCGGAACTGGCCGTTCACCTCCAGCGCGCCGCCCGTCGGGTCGGTGACGCCGATCAGCTCCCACGGCACGTCGTGTTCGCCGCAGAGCGCGGTGAACGCCTTCTCGTGACCTCGCGGCACCGACACGAGCACCCGTCCCGCCGACTCGCTGAACAGGAAGACGAACGGCATCGAGTTGCCCTCGAACCGCTCCGGCACCGTGATCCGAGCCCCGACGCCATGGCGCAGGCAGGACTCCACCAGGCTCTGCGCGAGACCACCGTCGGAGAGGTCGTGCGCGGAGCTGACGTGCCCCACCCGGACCGCGTCGGCGAGTAGGCCGGCGAGCTGCTTCTCGCGCGCCAGGTCGACGTGCGGGGGTACGCCACCGAGATGCTGGTGGGTGACCCACGCCCACTCCGAGCCGGAGAGTTCCACGTGCGTCTCGCCCAGCAGGAAGAGCTGGTCGTGATCGGCGCCGGGGCGCGGCACGAAGCCCGACGCCACGCGGTCGGCCACGTTCTCCAGCACACCGAGTACGCCGACGACCGGCGTCGGGTGGATGGCCGCCGCCCCGGTCTGGTTGTAGAAGCTGACGTTGCCGCCGGTCACCGGGATGCCCAGCTCGGCGCAGCCGTCGGCCAGGCCGCGTACGGCCTCGGCGAACTGCCACATCACGCCCGGGTCCTCAGGCGAGCCGAAGTTCAGGCAATCGGTGACCGCGATCGGCGTCGCACCGGTCACCGACACGTTCCGGTACGCCTCGGCCAGCGCGAGCTTGGCGCCCTGGTACGGGTCGAGCCGGGCATACCGGCCGTTGCCGTCCACGGACAGCGCCACGCCCAGCCCGGTGCGCTCGTCGATGCGGATCACACCCGAGTCCTCCGGCTGGGCGAGCACGGTGTTGCCCAGCACGTAGCGGTCGTACTGCTCGGTGACCCAGGTCTTGTCGCAGAGGTTGGGCGAGGCGATCATGCGCAGCACGGTCTCGCGCAGCGTGTCCGGGTCGCTCGGCCGGGGCAGCGTCTCAGCCCGGTCGGCCTGGAGCAGGATCAGGTCCGCCGGCTCGCGCATCGGCCGGGCGTAGACCGGTCCATCGTCCACAAGCGAGCCCGGCGGTACGTCCACCACCGGGTGATCCCGCCAGGTGATGTGCAGCCGGCCCGGTGCACCGTCCGACTCGGGCGCGGTGACCTCGCCGATCGCGGTGGCCCAGACGCCCCACTTCTCGGCGGTCTTGAGCACCGCCTCCAGCTTCTCCGGCGTCACGACCAGCAGCATCCGCTCCTGGGACTCGCTGGCCAGGATCTCGTGCGGCGCCATCGAGGGCTCGCGCAGCGGTACCCGCTCCAGCCACACCCGCATGCCGGTGCCGGCGGAGGCGGCCGTCTCGGTCAGGGCGCAGGTCAGGCCGGCGCCGCCGAGGTCCTGGATGCCGACGACCAGCTCGGCGTCGTACAGCTCCAGGCACGCCTCGATCAGCAGCTTCTCCATGAACGGGTCGCCCACCTGCACGGACGGGCGGCGCTGCTCGCTGCCCTCGGTGAAGGTGGCGCTGGCCAGCACCGAGACGCCGCCGATGCCGTCCCGGCCGGTCTTGGCGCCCATCAGCACCACCACGTTGCCGGGGCCGTTGGCGTCCTTCTTCTGCAGCCGGTCGACCGGCAGCACGCCCAGGCAGAGCGCGTTCACCAGGGGGTTGCCCTGGTAGCAGGGGTCGAAGACCACCTCACCACCGATGTTGGGCAGGCCGAGGCAGTTGCCGTAGCCGCCGACACCGGCGACCACGCCGGGCAGCACCCGGGCGGTGTCCGGGTGGTCCGCGGCGCCGAAGCGCAGCGGGTCCATCACCGCCACCGGGCGGGCGCCCATTGCCAGGATGTCGCGGACGATGCCGCCGACACCGGTCGCCGCGCCCTGGTACGGCTCGACGAAGCTCGGGTGGTTGTGCGACTCGACCTTGAAGGTCACGGCGAGCTCGTCGGAGATCCGGACGACCCCGGCGTTCTCCCCGATGCCGGCGAGCAGCCGGTCGCTCGGCGGGGCCTTCTCGCCGAACTGCCGCAGATGCACCTTGCTGGACTTGTAGGAGCAGTGCTCGCTCCACATGATCGAGTACATCGCCAGCTCGGACTGGGTCGGCCGCCGACCCAGGATGTGCCGGATGCGGTCGTACTCGTCGTCGGCGAGCCCCAGCTCGGCGTACGGCTGGAGTTCCTCCGGGGTGCCGGCGGCGCGCGGCACGGTGTCCACCCCGTCGGTCCAGTCGGCGGCCGCCGGGACGGCGGCGTGCCGGGCCGGAGCGGCCGGCTGCGCCGGGACCGCCTCCGGGTTCTCCCGCACCGGGTCCGGGTGCGTGGTCATGGCGTCTCCTTGTTGCGCTCGCCGCCAGAAGGGCGGGTGAGCCGACCGATGATCCCGCCGTGGACGGTCACGCCGGTGCCCCCACCAGGTGCTTCAGCACGGAGGTGAAGAAGCCGAGACCGTCGAGGGAGGGGCCGGTGAGCGCCTCCACCGCGTGCTCGGGATGCGGCATGATGCCGACCACGTTGCCGGCCTGGTTGGTGATCGCGGCGATGTCCCGCTGCGATCCGTTGGGGTTGCCGCCGACGTAGCGGGCGACCACCCGGCCCTCGGCCTCGAGCGTGTCCAGCGTCGCCGGGTCGGCGACGTAGCACCCTTCGCCGTTCTTGACCGGAATCAGCACCTCCTGGCCCGGCTGGAAGGTGTTCGTCCAGGCGGTGCCGGTCGCCTCGATGCGCAGGATCTGGTCGCGGTTGCGGAAGTGCAGGTGCTGGTTGCGGGTGAGCGCCCCGGGCAGCAGGTGAGCCTCGCAGAGGATCTGGAAGCCGTTGCAGATGCCCAGCACGGGCAGGCCCCCACCGGCGGCGTCGACGATCTTCTCCATCACCGGGGCGAACCGGGCGATCGCGCCGCAGCGCAGGTAGTCGCCGTAGGAGAAGCCACCGGGCAGGACGACCGCGTCCACCCCGTGCAGCTCCGCCTCGCCGTGCCAGAGACGGACCGGTTCGGCGCCGGCGATCCGTACGGCCCGGGCGGCGTCCCCGTCGTCGAGCGAACCGGGGAACGTCACCACACCGATCCGGGCGGTCACGGCCGGGCTTCCGCGGGCTCGTCGGTCTCGACCAGACGGACCGTGAAGTCCTCGATGACCGGGTTGGCGAGCAGCTTGTCGGCGATCTCCCGGGCCCGGTCCAGGTCCGGTTCACCGGCAAAGTCGATCTCGATCCGCCTGCCGATCCGTACCGAGGCGACGTCGTTGACGCCGAGCCGGGGCAGCGCGTTTGCGACGGCCTGGCCCTGAGGATCGAGGATCTCGGGCTTGAGCATGACGTCGACGACGACGCGAGGCACTGGGCACTCCTGACTGTGTACGCAGTTGGGTGCCTACCCACAACGGGCGAGCGCAGCCAGCCTACCTGGCAGATGCCGCGCCAGACGCACCGGCCGGACGCCGTCCGAGTACCGCTCGGACCTCACCCGCACGGGTCTGTCGGGACCGATACGGGTTCGTTGTGATCCCGATATGGCTTCGTTGCCAGCCCCTGCCGATCGCCCCACCGAACGGATGGCCCCCGGTGGCAGAGCAGTTGAGAGCCGCCGCGGGTCCCGAGCGGCCCGGCGACGGGAAATCGAACTGTTACATCTCCTCACCACCGCCGACGGCCAGAGCATCCGGAACTACGGCAGCGTCGCGTACAACCATGCCTGGATCCGGTCCGTTTCCGGCGTCTGACGGTTAGCGTCCGTGGCGGCGCGGATGGTGGCCCCTGCGCCCGCCGTCCGCGCCGGGCGGTTTTTCAGCATCAGAGCAGGTGAACAGGGCTCCCGATGTGCCGCACCCGGGCCTGCCAACATCGGAAACGTGCTGGTCGTGACGACGGATCAACTGCCCGGCTACGAGATCCGCCAGATCCTCGGCGAGGTGGTCTCCTCCATGGCCAGAACCCGCAACCCGTACCGCGAGGGAGTGAAGAACCTGCGCGGCGGCGCGTACGACCCGATGGCGCCGGACAACCTGACCCGCTGGCGTACCGACTCGGTCGCCCGCCTCGGCGAGGAGGCCCGGCGGCTCGGCGCGAACGCCGTGGTGGGGATGCGGTTCGACAGCCGCGACTGCGGCGAGATGTGGATGGAGATCTGCGCCTACGGCACCGCCGTGATCGTGGTGCCCAAGGCCCCCGACGTCATGCCCTCCGACCAGCCCCTGGTAGCCGCCGAGACGGCCCAGGAACCAGCCTTCGCCGAGGAACTCGGCAAGATCGCCGAACCCCCCAGCGCCCCCACCCTCGGCACCGCCCCCGAAACCCCCACCCGCGACTGACCCCGCTCCCGCACCGCTGCCGTTGGGTGGGTTTAGAGGATGGGGGGTGGGGAGTAGGTGGCGGCTTGAGGGTGGGATTGGACGATTTTGGTGATTCTGGCGGTTACCGACTGGATCTGGGTGGGGGTGGCGCCTGCGAAGGCGGCGCGGTCGGCTACCAGGGCGTCGATCTCGGGGCGGGACAGGCCCAGGCGAGGGTCGGCGGCCAGGCGGTCGAAGAGGTCGTTGTCGGGGGTGCCCTTCTCCCGCATGGCCAGGGCGACCGCGACGGCGTGCTCCTTGATCGCCTCGTGGGCGGCCTCCCGGCCGACGCCCCGGCGGACGGCGGCCACCAGGATCTTGGTGGTGGCCAGGAACGGCAGGAACCGCTCCAGTTCCCGGTCGATCACCGCCGGGTACGCGCCGAACTCGTCCAGCACGGTGAGGAACGTCTGGAACAGCCCGTCGGCGGCGAAGAAGGCGTCCGGCAGGGCCACCCGGCGCACCACCGAGCAGGAGACGTCCCCCTCGTTCCACTGGTCACCGGCCAACTCGCCGACCATCGACAGGTAACCCCGGATGATCACCGCGAAGCCGTTGACCCGCTCCGACGAGCGGGTGTTCATCTTGTGCGGCATCGCGCTGGAGCCGACCTGGCCGGGCTTGAAGCCCTCGGTGGCCAACTCCTGACCGACCATCAGCCGAATCGTGGTGGCCAACGACGACGGTGCCGCGGCCACCTGTGCCAGCGCGGAGAGCACGTCGAAGTCGAGCGAACGCGGGTAGACCTGGCCGACGCTGCCCAGCACTCGGCTGAAGCCCAGGTGCTCGGCGACCCGCCGCTCCAACTCGGCGACCTTCTCGGCGTCGCCGTCGAACAGGTCCAACTGGTCGGCGGCGGTGCCGACCGGCCCCTTGATGCCGCGCAGCGGGTACCGGGCGATCAGGTCCTCCAGCCGCTCGTACGCGATGAGCAGCTCCTCCGCCGCCGACGCGAAGCGCTTGCCCAGCGTGGTCGCCTGCGCCGCCACGTTGTGCGACCGGCCGGCCATCACCACGTCGGCGTACTCGTGGGCGTGCCAGGCGAGTCGGGCCAGCGTCGCCACCACCCGATCCCGGATCAGCTCCAGTGAGCGGCGCACCTGGAGCTGCTCGACGTTCTCGGTGAGGTCCCGGGAGGTCATCCCCTTGTGCACGTGCTCGTGCCCGGCGAGCGCGCTGAACTCCTCGATCCGAGCCTTCACGTCGTGCCGGGTGACCCGCTCCCGCGCCGCGATCGAGGTCAGGTCGACATCGTCGAGCACCCGCTCGTACGCCTCGACCACCCCGTCCGGCACCGGCACGCCGAGATCCCGCTGCGCCCGCAGCACGGCCAGCCAGAGCCGCCGCTCAAGGCGGACCTTCTCCTCCGGCGACCAGAGAGTGACCAGCTCGGCCGAGCCGTACCGATTGGCGAGCACGTTGGGAATCATCGTCACCCCACCATTTTCGCAATATCGCCGCCCTGCCTCCCGACCGGGTGCCGGACGCGGCGGCGTCGGGCACCCGGTCGAGGGCTGGGCCGATCGGTCGATCTGAGCGACCTATCGAAGAGTCACCGTAGCTCGTGGATGGTGACCGGACCGTCGGCGTACCGGACCGGGGCCAGCCGAGCCAGCTCCGGTGACACCGGTCCGGCCTTGGCGTCGGCGAACAGCCAACGCACCCCGTGGGTGTCGCGTAGCCAGGCCAGGTCGGCAGGGGTGGGTGAGGTGAAGACCCGCTCGTTGAGGGCGAACAGCGCCGCGTCGGGTGCCGGCTGGTTGGGATACCGGAAGCCGTCACGCCCGTGGGCGGCGAGGGTGGCGTCGGCGTAGCCCCAGCTCTCGACAAACGCCCGGCGACCGCCCAACCCGGTCACCCAGAAGGCGCGGGCGTCGCAGTGCGGTGCGTGACGTACCGGCCGGCAGTGCACGTTGGTAGCCACCACGTCGTCGGGGTCGGCGTACCCGTCCAGCCAGAGCGCGGCCCGCATCTCGGCTGCGGTCACCACGAGCTGTTGGTTAGTCGTGCCGAGCGAGCTTTCGCGTGCCAGCTGACGGACCGAGATGTCCACGCCGGTAGCGAGGCTCGCACCGAGCAGCGCCGCAACGATGCCGGCAAGCGCCGACCGGCCGAGCAATGTCGCAAGAGCCGGCCGGCCCAACCGACGTACCACGACGGCGCGGCGGTGCCGAGTGCGCACCGACTCCACCGCCACAGCCAGCAGGGCGGCGAGCGCGATCAGGGCGGCGTACCGGGCTGCCGACCATCCAAGCGTCACCAGCCAGCGGTCGGCGGCGGCGACGCGCACCGACTCGATCGCTCGTTCCGCCCTGCTCACCATCGGGGGCGACGCGAGTGGCGGGGCGAGGAGTTGGGCGAGCACACCGAGAACGCCGGCCGTGACGAGCACCGGCCAGGACGCTCCGGTCCGGGCGAGCCACCAGGCGGTGAGCAGCGCACCGAACGGGATGACGGGCAGCCAGAAGTAGACCTGGCTGGCCGAGGGATGGTAGGTGAGCCAGGCGACGGCGAGACCGGCGACCACGGCACCGCTGAACAGCCAGGCCACCGGGTCACGTCGGACCGGGCCGGCGAACAGGAGACCGCCCGCCAGCCGGGGCGTCTGCCAGAGCAGCCACGTACCCACCAGGGCGACCGCCAGCAACCACGCCGCGGACCCGTCGGCTCCGGCCAGCCCCGGGGGCAGCAGACCACCGAACTGGGCACCTTCCTCGGCACCGTACGTCTGCTGGTAGGGCAGCATGTGACGGATCAGGCCGAGCGGCTGCGCACGCAGTGTCCCGGCCCCGCCGCCGGCGAAGAGCCGGTAGCCGGCCGCCATCGCCGCCACCAGTACGGTCAGCATGGCGAACACCCGCCAGGGCACCCGCCGGGTGCGTGCCCACACCGCCAGAGCCGCCAGCCCGAGTCCGGCGATCAACGGCGGCAGGGCGCTGGACTTGGCCCCCGCGCAGGCCAGTCCGAGCGCCGGAACCAGTACCCAGGCCGCGCCCAGGGCGCGCCCGCGCAGCACCTGTACACAGACAGCGGCAAGCAGCATCAACAGCGGCAGGGCGTACGTCTGGGAGAGGCTGGCGTACGACAGCGCGCGGGTCCAGGGGATGTTAAGCGGCGAGCCGAGGGTGGGTGGCGCGCCGAGGTACCCGGCTGCCGCGGCCAGCGGTCCGACCCACCAGCGTCCGGCCAGTTCGCGGGCCAGCCCGGCGATGACCAGCGCCGCCACCCAGCCGACCGGTACCACCCACAGCCGCAGCAGCACCGTCGCCGGCGGCACACCGCTGATCATGCTGGCGCTGGCCAGGTGCGCGTCCGACAGGTAGTGGTAGCGCAGCGGATCTCCCGCCACCTGCGGCAGTTCGAAGGGCATGGTCCGGGTGAGTTCGTGCACCAGGCCGAGGTGGTAGAGCAGGTCCGGATAGTAGGCGTAGTTCGCCGGCGGCAGTGGCAGCAACCGCCAGTTGGCGTACCCCCAGAGGGCGATCAGCAGGAGCACCGCGCAGATCGTCAAGTGCCAGGCCAGCGGTAGCCGCCGGCCGGGGCCCGTCCGCCAGTGCCGTCGCATCCGGGGCACTGCCAGGAAGGCCACCAGGATCGGCAGCGGCCACCAACGCAGCAGGTGCTGCGTGCCGGCGGCAGCAGCGAGCACCCAGCCACCGAGTTCGAGCAGCAGGCCGGTGGCTGCGCCGTAGCCGAGGTCTTCGGGCAGGTTGCCCCGGCTGCCGCGGAGCGCCCGGTGCACGAGTGTTCCCGGCAGCACCAGCGCCAGCGCCCAGTACCCGACGAACGCGACGATGTCGGCGCCCGGCGTGCCGCCGCGCCACCAGACGACCGGCAGCGAGGCGAGCACGACCAGCCAGGGCAGCAGCGTTGCGAGCCGGCGCGCCATCGTCCACTTCACCGACTCAGGTCGATCACCCGCGACAACCGCCGTCGCCCTGACGCGCTCGCCCGCCGACTCCGTCTGCGTCGTCCGGGAGGCCGGTGCCCCGCGCGACGTGGATGACACCGCCGGATGGTCGACCGGCAGCCGCGTCTCAGCCACGGACGGCGGCGACCGGGCGACCGTTGTCGGCCGGCGACTGCGGCGTGCCGGGCGGATCGTCGGCGGAGTCCCACCCGATGTGGAAGGTCGGCCGGTTCTGCACCGTGGCGTAGATCCGTCCGACGTACTCGCCGAGCAGGCCCAGGCAGACCAGTTGCACCCCGCCGAACAGCAGTACCGCGACGAAGAGCGAGGTCCAGCCGGGGATCGTCGCCCCACGCAGGTGCCCGAGCACGCCGAACACGATCAGTGCCAGGCTGACCAGGAAACTGCCCAGGCCCAGCCAGGTGGCCAGCCGCAGGGGTGTGGCGGTGAAATTGGCGACGCTGTCCCAGGCCAAGGCGATCATGCGTGGAAGCGGGTACTTCGTCTTCCCGGCCAGCCGGGCCGCACGGGCGTAGCGGACCTCGGCGCTGGAGAAGCCGAGCGCGGGCACGAGCAGACGGTAGACCGGGACGCGTTCGGGCAACCGCCGCAGCGTCTCCACCACGGCACGGCTCACCATCCGGAAGTCGCCCGCCTGGTTCGGCACCTCGGCGCCGACGATCCGCCGCATCAGCCGGTAGTACGCCCGGGCGGTGTGCCGCTTGAAGAACGTGTCGGTGCTGCGATCGGCGCGCACCCCGTACACCACGTCGGCACCGGCGCGGGCCAGCCGCAACATCTCGGGGATGGTCTCCGGCGGATCCTGGAGGTCAGCGTCGAGGCTGACCACCCACCGGCCGCGGGCCCGGTGCAGACCGGCGGTGAGTGCCGCCTGGTGGCCGCTGTTGCGGCGCAGCCGGACGATCCGCAGTTGGGGCCAGTCGCGGGCCTGCGCGGTGAGCAGGCCGACCGTGGCGTCGCGGCTGCCGTCGTCGACGGCCACTACCTCATAGCTGGTGTGCAGCCCGTCCAGCACGGGCCGGAGCCGGGCGACGAGGTTGCCGATCATCGCCTCCTCGTCGTACATCGGGATGACGACGGACAGCGTGATTTCACCTGTTGGCTCGGATTGCATCCTTCTACTGGCCCCGCTCCACATAGAAAGGTCACACTGCGAGGTACGCAGAACCCGCACTGTCTCGCGTCGAGTTGACGCGAACCTCTCGCTGTCGTGAACGGTCGGCGAATGGCGGTCAGCGCTCCAGGATCGCGGTGACGCCCTGGCCGCCGGCGGCGCAGATGGAGATGAGGCCGCGTCCGCTGCCCTTCTCGGCGAGCAGCTTGGCCAGGGTGGCTACGATCCGGCCGCCGGTGGCGGCGAACGGGTGACCGGCGGCCAGCGACGATCCGTTGACGTTGAGCTTGTCGGTGTCGATGGCGCCGAGCGGAGCGTCCAGGCCGAGCCGGTCCTTGCAGAACTCCGGTGACTCCCAGGCGGCCAGGGTCGCCAGCACCTGCGAGGCGAACGCCTCGTGGATCTCGTAGTAGTCGAAGTCCTGAAGGGTGAGCCCGGCCCGGTCGAGCAGCCGGGGCACGGCGTACGCGGGTGCCATGAGCAGCCCCTCCTCGCCGTGCACGAAGTCCACCGCGCCCGTCTCCGACCAGGACAACCAGGCCAGCACCGGCAGGTTGTGCTCGCGCGCCCACTCCTCGCTGGCCAGCAGCACGGTGGAGGCGCCGTCGGTCAGCGGCGACGAGTTGCCGGCGGTCATGGTCGCCCGTTCGGCGTCCGACCCCTTGGTGCCGAAGACCGGCCGCAGCGTGCCCAGCTTCTCCAGGGTGGTGTCGGGGCGCAGGTTCTGGTCGCGGGTCAGCCCCAGGTAGGGGGTCATCAGGTCGTCGAAGAAGCCCTTGTCGTATGCGGCGGCCAGCCGCTGGTGCGACCGCAGCGCCAACTCGTCCTGCGCCTGCCGGTCGACGTTCCAGCGCAGCGCGGTCTGCGCGGCGTGCTCACCCATGGACAGGCCGGTGCGCGGCTCGGCGTTACGGGGGATCTCCGGCCTGAACGGCTGCGCCGGGCGCAGTTTCGCGGCGATCCGCAGTCGCTCGCCGAGCGTGCGGGCGGAATTGAGCTTGAGCAGCGTGCGACGCATGTCCTCGTTGACCGCGAGCGGAGCGTCGGAGGTGGTGTCGACGCCACCGGCGATGCCGACGTCGAGCTGACCGAGGGCGATCTTGTTGGCGACCAGGATGACGGCCTCCAGGCCGGTGCCACAGGCCTGCTGGATGTCGTACGCCGGGGTGCGCGGGTCGAGCTTCGAGCCGAGCACAACCTCTCGGGTGAGGTTGAAGTCCTTCGAGTGCTTGAGCACCGCACCGGCGACGACCTCGCCGACCCGCTGCCCGGCCAGACCGAACCGGGCGATCAGCCCGTCCAGCGCGGCGCCGAGCATGTCGGCGTTGGCGGCGCTGGCGTAGCGCGAGTTGGCGCGGGCGAAGGGGATCCGGTTGCCGCCGATGACCGCGACCCGTCGAACGTTCTGCACGATCCGTCTCCTCGAAAGTTTTGCCTACACCCTACTCATCAGTAGGCTACGCCTATGACCGACAGGTATGCGAGCTTCGTCCAGTCGGGGGCCGGACGGGCGCTGGTCAAGCGCCTCGGGCTGCCCGATCCGCCGCGCCTGCGCCGGCACGCGCCCGGCGAGCCGATTCTGCCCGGGCTGGTTCTGCTCGGAGCCGCCACCGGCGGGCGGCTCACCGAGCCGGTCGGCAAGGCCCTGGCCGCCGCCGGGCTCGCCCTGCGTGATCCGGCCACCGCCGTCCCCGATCCGGCAACCGGTCGTACGCCGGAGAGCGCCGCCCTCGTCTTCGACGCTACCGGCATCACCGAGTCGTCCCAACTGCGCCAGCTCTACGACTTCTTCCACCCGCAGGCCCGGGCGGTGCAGCCCAACGGCCGGGTGATCGTGCTGGGCACCCCGCCGACCGAGTGCGGCACGCCCCGCGAGGCGACCGCCCAACGAGCACTGGAGGGGCTGACCCGCAGCATCGGCAAGGAGTTCGGCCGGGGCATCACCGCGCAGCTGGTGTACGTCACGCGGGAGGCAGACGCCGGCACCTGGACCAGCCTGGAGGGGACCCTGCGGTTCCTGCTGTCGGGTCGTTCCGCGTACGTCTCGGGGCAGGTGATCCGGGTCGGTGCCGGCCAGGCCACCGCTCCGGCCGACTGGGACCGCCCGCTCGACGGGCAGGTGGTGCTGGTCACCGGTGCGGCCCGGGGCATCGGCGCGGCGCTGGCCCGGGTGCTGGCCCGCGACGGGGCGACCGTGGTGGCGCTGGACATCCCGGCCGCCGGGGACGAGTTGGCCGCGGTGGCAAACGAGATCGGCGGCAGCGCCGTACAGCTCGACCTGACCGCCGCCGAGGCACCGGCCCGGCTCGCCGAGCACCTGGCCAGCCGGCACGGGCGGGTGGACGTGGTGGTGCACAACGCCGGCATCACCCGGGACAAGACCCTCGGCCGGATGGACGCCGACCGCTGGAACCAGGTCATCGACGTCAACCTGTCGAGCCAGGAGCGGATCAACGACCTGCTGCTGGAACGCGAGTTGATCCCGGCCGGCGGGCGGATCATCGGTGTCTCCTCGATCGCCGGGATCGCCGGCAACCGGGGCCAGACCAACTACGCCACCAGCAAGGCCGGGGTCATCGGGCTGGTCGACTCGCTCGCCCCGACGTTGCGGGGACGGCAGATCAGCGTCAACGCGGTCGCCCCCGGATTCATCGAGACCCGGCTGACCGCCCGGATCCCGCTGGCGCTGCGGGAGGCCGGCCGCCGGATGAACAGCCTCTCGCAGGGTGGGCTGCCGGTGGACGTCGCCGAGACGATCGGCTGGCTCGCCTGGCCGGCGTCCGGTGCGGTAAGCGGCAACGTGGTCCGGGTCTGCGGCCAGAGCATGCTGGGGGCGTGATGGCCAGGCGTAAACGCGGCGACGAGCCGAGCGACGATCTCTCGGTCGGCGAGCTGATCGACGGGCCCACCGAGATCCTGACCCCGGAGATCCGGGCCGCCGCGCTCGCCCGACGGGCGGGCGGCGAAGACCTGGAGGCGACCCACGACCTTTCCCACCTCGCCCCGGCCAGCGGGAACTCCGACCCGTCGACGGATCAGCCGGCGCAGACGAGCCACGCCGACACACGGGCAGCCGGTGCCGCTGTCGGTGGTCCGGCCGGCGTCGCGGCCGCCCCTGGCGACCCCGCAGCGCGGGCCCGGGTGGAACTGTCCCGGGTGCCGGCGGCCGGGCCGCTGTACCGGCGGGCGCTGCTGAACGCGGTGCCGGGGCTGGGTGGCCGGCGTGCCGCCGGGGTACCGGCGGTGGAGTTGGCCGTCGCCGGGGTGGCGGTCGACCCGGAGCGGCTGGCCGACTACGACCGGGTCTGCGGGTTCCGCCTCGCCGACCGGCTGCCCGCGACCTTTCCGCACGTCATGGGTTTTCCGCTGACGCTGCGCCTGATCACCGCGCCGGAGTTTCCGATCCCGCTGACCGGCGTGGTGCACGTCGGCAACCGGATCACGGTGCGGCGGCCGGTCACCATCAGCGAGCGGCTGGACTTCACCACCTGGGCGGAGAACCTGCGTCCGCACGACCGGGGACGGCAGGTGGACGTCGTACTCGTCGGGTCGGTCGACGGCGAGGAGGTGTGGCGCGGCGTCTCGACGTACCTCGGCCGGCAGCGCACCCCGGACGGCGGCGAGCGGCGCGACCACGGTGAGCGGCCCCCGCCGCCGGCCGCCACCGCCCGCTGGCAGGTCACTCCCCGGGTGGGTACGGACTATGCGCGGGTCTCCGGCGACCACAACCCGATCCACACCTCACGACTGGGCGCGCGGCTGCTCGGCTTCCCCCGGCCGATCGCGCACGGCATGTGGAGCAAGGCGCGGTGTCTCGCGGCGCTGGAGAGCCGACTGCCCGAGGCGTACACGGTGGACGTGGCGTTCAAGCTGCCGGTGCCGCTGCCCGGCACGGTGGCCTTCAGTGCCACCTCGCTCGGTTCGGGCTGGGATTTCAGCCTGCACGACCGGCGGGGTCGATTCCACCTGGTGGGCACCATCCGCTGAGCGGGGCCGGGCGCTCGCCCGGCCCCCTGCTGCTGATTCGCCGGAGCGAACAGCCGCAGGGGGCCTCTGGGCGCTTCCCGGCGGTTTCGTCCGGCCGACGACGCCGCCGAGGACAAGCGGGTTCGAACGGCTCAGCTCGACGCCGCCCGTTCCGCACGCGGCGCGGCTAGCTGGTCGACGGCGGGCGGAAGGCCCCATTTGCGGTGATCCGTCCGTCCCGCCCCGATGCCTCCGTCCGACGGCGAGCATGTATCCATGGAGGCCGCGCTCGACCTGCTCCGGCACACGCTCACCTCACCGTGGGTGTATCTGCTGCTGTTCGGACTCACCGCGATCGACGCGATCCTCCCGCTGGTGCCGGCCGAGGCGGCGGTCATCACGGTCACCGTTCTCGCCACCGGCGGCGAGCCGAATCTGGTGTTGGTGATCGTGGTGACCATGCTCGGTGCCACGGTCGGCGACCACATCTCCTACGCCATCGGGCGCGGCGGCGGCTCAGGTCGGCTGGATCGTTCGCCGGAGGACAGCCGACGCCGGGCCGGATCGCGGTGGGCGCGGCGGGCGGTGTGCCGGCACGGCGGCGTCATCCTGACCACCGCCCGGTACCTGCCCGGCGGGCGGACGGCGGTCACCCTGACCATGGGTGCGGTGCGCTATCCGCTGCGCCCGTTCCTGCTCTACGACCTGATCGGCGCCGGCACCTGGGCGCTCTACTGCGTGCTGCTCGGCCTCTTCGGCGGGCTGGCCTTCGAACGTGAGCCGATCTACGGGATCCTGGCCGGAATCGGCCTGTCGATCGCGGTCACCCTGCTGGTGCAGCTGGCCCGCGGGCTGCGCCGCCGCGCCCATCGCCGGGCCGCACGGCGCTGAGGTGTGGCAGGGTCACCCGGGCAGATGCCAGGTCACGCCGCGCAGCAGTTGTCCGGCGCCCAGCCAGGCGACGTTCATCATCTGCGTGGCGGTCTTCTCCGGGTCGGCTTCCGGATGGTCGGCCAGCCAGTCGGCCAGTGACTCGCTCGCGCCGACCAGCGCGTACGCGACCACCTCCAACTCGGTGTGGGCCACCTCTCGCCCCTCGGCGCGCAGCGCGTGGTCGAGCAGTCCGGCGACCACCTCCAGCAGCCTCGCCCGCATCACGGTCAACTCGCGCGCGAAGGGCTGCTCGGCGCGGGCCTGCCGGTAGAGCACCGCCCAGCCGTCCCGGTGCGCGCCGACGAATCCGAAGAACGCCCGCAACCCGCGCCAGAGCCGCTCGTCGGCGGGCAGGTCCGGTACGGCGGCACCGGCGATGGCCTCCATCATCCGGGTGCCCTCGCGGTGCAGGCAGGCGACGAAAAGTTCCTCCTTGGTGCCCAGGTACGCGTACACCATGGGCTTGGAGATGCCCGCCACCTCGGCGATCTCGTCCATGCTCGCACCGTGGTACCCACGCCGGGCGAAGATCCGCACCGCGGAATCGAGCATCTGCTGCTGCCGAACCGCGCGCGGGAGGCGCTTGAAGGCGGGACCGGTGGACACCTTGCGAGCATACCTACCCATGCGTAGGGTTACGCACGAGTAGCCACTGTCCGAGAGGTGCCTTTCCATGACTGACTTCGACCCGGCCAACTTCGCCAACGTCGGCCCGAAGGAGTTCGCCCAGCTCGTCAAGAACACCCCGGAGAGCAAGCTGGCCGAGGTGATGTCCGGTGACCTGCGCGGCAAGATCCTCGGCGAGGTCTTCGGGCGGATGCCGCAGCTGTTCCGCGCCGACCGGGCCGGCTCCACCAACGCGGTCATCCACTGGAACATCACCGGCGCCCCGGACGGCGGCACCGACACCTACGAGGTGGTCATCGCCGACGGCACCTGCACGGTCAACGAGACCCCGCAGCACGACCCCCGACTGAGCCTGACCATGGGCCCGGTCGAGTTCCTGAAGATCGTCTCGGGCGGCGCCAACCCGGTCATGATGTTCATGACCGGCAAGCTCAAGGCAAAGGGCGACCTGGGCCTGGCCGCCAACATCGCGAACCTCTTCGACATCCCCAAGGCCTGAGATGGTCGAGTTCTCGCTCGACCTGAACGAGGAACAGCGGGATCTACGGGACTGGGTGCACGGCTTCGCCCGCGAGGTCGTGCGCCCAGCCGCGGCCGAGTGGGACACCCGCGAGGAAACTCCCTGGCCGATCATCCAGGAGGCGGCAAAGGTCGGGCTCTACGGCTTCGAGTTCCTCGCCACCTGCTGGGCCGACCCCACCGGGCTGTCGCTGCCGATCGCCAACGAGGAACTGTTCTGGGGCGACGCCGGCATCGGGCTGAGCATCTTCGGCACCTCCCTCGCGGTCGCCGCGATCTACGGCGCGGGCACCCCGGACCAGCTCGTCGAATGGGTGCCGCAGTGCTTCGGGGACGTCGACTCCCCGGCCGTCGCCGCCTTCTGCAGCTCGGAGCCGGAGGCCGGTTCGGACGTCGCCGCCATGCGTACCCGGGCGACCTACGACGAGGCCACCGACGAGTGGGTGCTGCGCGGGCAGAAGGCGTACGCCACCAACGGCGGGATCGCCGGGGTGCACGTGGTGACCGCCGCCGTCGAGCCGGAGCTGGGCTCGCGGGGACAGGCCGCCTTCGTCGTACCGCCGGGCACCGCCGGGCTCAGCGCCACCCGAAAGCTGCGCAAACTCGGCCTGCGCGCCTCACACACGGCCGACGTCTTCCTCGACGACGTCCGGGTACCGGGCCGGTGCCTGCTCGGCGGCAAGGAGGCGCTGGAGGAACGCCTGGCCCGCGCCCGCTCCGGGCAACGCGCCTCCGGCCAGGCCGCGATGCGTACCTTCGAGCTGTCCCGACCCACCGTCGGCGCGCAGGCGCTCGGCGTGGCCCGGGCCGCCTACGAGTACGCCCTGGACTACGCGAAGGAGCGGGTCCAGTTCGGCCGGCCGATCATCACCAACCAGGCGGTCGCGTTCACGCTGGCCGACATGCGCATGGAGATCGACGCCGCTCGGCTGCTGGTCTGGCGGGCCTCCTGGATGGGCCGCAACAACCGACCGTTCAGCGCCGGTGAGGGCTCGATGTCCAAGCTCAAGGCCGGCGAGGTGGCCGTCTCGGTGACCGAGAAGGCGGTCCAGTTGCTCGGTGGTGCCGGCTTCCTGCGGGACCATCCGGTCGAGCGCTGGTACCGCGACGCCAAGATCTACACCATCTTCGAGGGCACCTCGGAGATTCAGCGGCTGGTCATCTCCCGGGCGATCTCCGGGATGCCGATCCGCTGACACGGATCTGCCGTTCATCGTCAGCACGCTGACCCGGCGGGGCCCACTCGCCCCGGGTCGTCCGATCCGCGTCGCAGCCCAGCTCAGCGCGGTACGCAAGGGGTTGGAGCCTCGCCGGTGAACTTCGCACGTCGTGACATCGGTGTTCACCGCGTCTGACGACCCCTCGGCGAAGACCTGCGTACCCAGCGCCAACGCCGAAGGGCGCGGTGGGCGCAACCTGCCGCCACACCAACGCCCCTCGACCGGACCCCCCACAGTCACACCGGCTCTGGCCGTACCCCCCCTCGAACCGGGCGACGTCCGGGTCAGCCGACGACGATGTCGCAGTCGGCCTGCCCGGTCGCCACCAGCGCGTCGAAGCTGACCTGGATGAACGGCTCGTACGCGGCGGCGTTGAGGCTGCGGGTCTTCTTACCCGGCACCCACTTGGTGCCGGTCGACTTCCGCAGGTCCGACGAGCCCAACGTCAGGTCGCAGATCCAGTGCGCATTGCGGCCGATCAGGTTCCCGTTTCGGGCGCTCGCGTCGATCTCCCAGTTCCCGTCCCGGTTGATCGTGAAGGAAACGTTCCCGCTGACCTTCCGGCTGCTGTCGCTGGTGGTAAAGGTGATGCTGTCGCCGTTGGACGCCACCGTCTTGGTGGTCGCGTTGGCGTACGCCGGAACGGCTCCGAGCAGCACGGAGCCGGCCACCGTCCCGGCCGCGGCGACCAGCGCCAGTCCACGCCGGCCGAGGATGGCGGCGGTCACACCGGAGTTGTTGAATCGCATGTCGTTACCCCACTTCTCTCGCAATTCGACGGATGCCCGCTGCTGGCGGTACGGCGCGCCGCAGCTGACACATCCAAGTGTCGTTATCGGCGCCAGCACTTTCTTGTGGGAAGTCTGAGGGAGAAATAGGGGAATGCTGAGATTCGGAAAGCGGGCCAGAATCGGACGACGTTTTCGACTGAGATCCGACAATCCGCGACTTGACTCGACAGCGATTTCGTGCGAGGTTGCCCGCCGACCGGACCGAGGCAGCGGCGGCGACCCGGTGGGAGGGGAATCGGGACACGCCCCTACGGGAGAGTCCTCAGGGGACGGTCGGGTGGATTCCGGATACCTCCCGCGCCGCCGGGCTCGGCAGGCTCTCCCCATGAAACTCACCATGCGTAATCTCCTCGCCGGAGTCACCGTCGGCGCGCTGCTGGCCGGCACCCTGGCGGTACCCGCCGGCGCGACCCACCGCGACTGCCCGATCGGATCGTTCGACCCGACGAGCCTGATCACGTCCGTCGGCGCGATTCCCGACCCCGAGCTCACCACCACCAGCGTCCAACTGCGGGTCACCACCCCGACCGGCTGTTTCAGGGACACCTTCGGGGTACGGGACCTGCGCTCCTCGGCACAGGTACCGCCGAACGCCCGCATCCGGATCGGCAGCGTCACCAAGCTCTTCACCGCCGTCGTGGTCTACCAACTGGTGGCGGAGGGCCAGTTGGACCTCGACGACCCGGTACGCCCCTACCTGCCGGACCTGATCCCGGCCGACTGGCCGACGGTGACCGTACGGCAGTTGCTCGCCCACACCAGTGGCCTGCCCAGCCCGGTACTACCCGACGGGCTGGAATGGCAACTCGCCCACCGCTTCGACCGCTGGACTCCTGAGCAGATCGTCCGCACGGCACTGACGAACCCGCCGGACTACGCCCCCGGCACCGCCCAGCGCTACACCAACATGGGCTACATCGTCGCCGGCATCCTGGTCGAGCGGGTGACCGGCCGGTCGTACGCCGAGCAGATGCGACACCGGATCTTCCGGCCGCTCGGCTTGCGCGACACGTACGCCCCGGGCGTCGCCACCGGGATCCGTGGTCCACACGTGCGGGGCTACCAGCAGGTGAACCAGGACGGCCGGACCGTGCTGGTGGATGCGACTCGCTGGAGTCAGACCTTCACACCCGCCTCGGGTGACCTGATCTCGACCGTCGCCGACCTGGACCGGTTCTCCGCCGCCCTGTTCGACGGCCGGCTGCTCGCCCCCGCGCAGCAACGTGAACTGTTCACCCATCCGTGGACGGGTGCGGAGTACAGCAACGGCGGCCTCTCCTCGATCCGGCTTCCCGACGGCCGGGTCTTCTGGGGCAAGTCCGGCGCCCGTTACGGCTACCAGGCGGCCGTCGGCGCACTCGACGACGGTGGTCTGCGGTTGGTGTTCGCCGCCACCCCGACCGACGCCAAGGCCGAGGGTCAGTCGGCGCTGCTCCAGCGGGTGCTGGCCGCCGCGCTGGCGCTCACCTGAGGGCTGCCACGACGCCGGCCGGTCAGGGAGGGCCCTGCCGCACCGGAGGCATCGGCAGGTAGCCCTTCCTGATGTCGGGCTCAGCGGTCGGTGGCGCGGCCGATGGCGGCGGCGACGCCGCCGACCCGGTCGGCGAGCAGGCCGAGCGCGCCCACCGCCCGGTCGACCGGGTCGTCGCCGGTGCCGCCGAGCGCCCGCGAGCGCTGGAAGGCGTCCTTCACCTCGGCCCAGCGGGCGGCCTGTTCCGGCGTGAGCCGGCCGCGCAGCTCGGCGAGCTTCAGCAGGTTCGCCTCCGCGCCGGCCGCCAGGGTCTGTGCCTCACCCAGGTAGTGATCGTCGATCACCGCCTCCAGCTCCTCGTCGGTGAGCACCGGGACGATCCGTTCGGCCAGCTTGTTCATGTTCCGGTACGACCCCTGGAGCTGGAACGGCGGTTCGGTGCGGGCGTCGTCGGACTGGGCCGCCGAGGCGATGTACGCCTGGTTGTTGGCCAGCACCACCTGCTGCACCCGCAGCAGCTTGCGCAGCACCGAGACGATCTGCTCCAGCTCCACCGGCTGGTAGGGGTGCGACAGCTGGTCGGGGCGGACCGTCTCGTCGCCCCGGGCCATCCGCACCAGCAGTTCCAGGTCGGCGCGGTCCCGGCCGGAGAGCGGTGCCAGCACCGGGTTGGCGGTGAGCGCGTTCTCGACATAGCTGAGCGCGAAGACCTCCTCCCGGCCGGAGAGCACGTCGCCGAGGTTCCACACGTCGGCCCGGTTGGCAAGCATGTCCGGCACCCGGAACCGCTTCCCCGACTCGGTGTACGGGTTGCCCGCCATGCACACCGCGAACCGCTTGCCGCGCAGGTCGTACGTGCGGGTCCGGCCCTCCCAGACACCCTCCATCCGGCGTTGCCCGTCGCAGAGCGAGATGAACTTCTGCAACAGTTCCGGGTTGGTGTGCTGGATGTCGTCCAGGTAGAGCAGCACGTTGTTGCCCAGCTCCAGGGCGAAGGAGATCTTCTCGACCTCCTGCCGGGCGGTGGCGTCGGGCGCCTCCGCCGGGTCCAGCGAGGTGACCTTCGAGCCCAGCGCCGGCCCGTTGACCTTGACGAAGACCAGGCCGAGCCGGCTGGCCACGTACTCCATCAGAGTGGTCTTGCCGTAGCCGGGCGGTGAGATCAACAACAGCAGGCCGGACTGGTCGACCCGCTTGCCGTCGCCGGTAGCGCCGAGCTGCCGGGCCAGGTTGTCGCCGATCAGCGGCAGGTACACCTCGTCGAGCAGACGGTTGCGGACGAAGGCGTTCATCACCTTCGGCCGGTACTCCTCCAGCCGCAGGCGCTCCCGCTCGACCTCCACCAGCGCGTTGCGTCGCCGCTGGTAGTCCCGGTACGCCGGGACCAGGTCGGTGCGGAAGCTGCGGGTGCGGGCCAGCGTCTCGTCCAGCCGTACGTCCAGGGTGGAGCCCACGACGCGCGAGTGCGCGCCGAGCAGGTCGCCGACCGTGTCCGTCATCGTCGCCGCGCTGTCCTCGCGGGCCAGATCGGGGCCGCACAACTCCACGGTGACCGCCTCCGGCAGGTCGTAACCGGACAGGCCACCGTCGTCGGTGGCCAGGAAGGCGGTCAGCCACGCGTCGATCAGCTGGTACCGGCCGGCCAGGTCGTCACCGAGCGCCCGCAGGTCGTCGTCGAACTCGCGGGAGGAACGCGACTGCGGGCCATCGAGCGCCCGGCGGAAGCGGTCCAGTAGGGCCCGCGCCCCGCCCCCGGTGACGAAGCGCACCGGCGGTGCGGCGAGTTCGGCGAACAGATACTCGCCGGCAAGCGCGGTGCCACCGGACGGCACCGGCAGTCCGGCCTCGCGCAGGAACACCTCGATCGCCTCGGCCAGCTGGCCGCAGAGCAGGTCGGCGGCGTCCGCACCGTCCGGACGACCGAACCGCGCCCGGGCCCGGGCCAGCGAGGCGGCGCGCGCCGTCCAGGTCGACCGGGCCGACTCGTCCGTGGCGTACCGCCAGAAGAGTTGGGCGGCGGCGCGGTCGGCCGGCGGGTAGCGCAACAGCCCCGCGCCGGCGTGCAGGCGCAGCAGCACCCGCAGGATCTCGGCCGCGTCGTGGTCGTGCACGCCGCGCTCGTATCCCTCGTCGTAGCGGGTCTCGGCGATCCGCCGGACCAGCTCCCGCAGCCCGTCGGCGTCCACCGCCGCCGTGTGCAACTCGTCCAGGCCGGGACCGTCGCGACCGGCCTCGGCGGCGGCCAGGATCGAGGTCGCCAGGTACTCGGCCCGGTACACCTGCGCCGACTCGGAGACCAGCAGCTGGTCCCAGAACCGTCGGGTCTGCTGGAACTCCTCGTCGCGTATCGGGGCGCGATAGTCGGTGCCGGTCACCGCCACCACCATCCGGCCCTCGGCCGGCACCACCGCCACGTCGATCGGTTGGGTGTTCACCGCGAAGCGGTGCCGGCCCAGCCGGATCGTCTCGCCGCCGTCGGCGTACAGGTCGAGACGGTCACGCAGGCCACGCCCGGCCTCCTGGCGGGCGGCCCGGACCCGGCCGTCCAGCTCCTCGGCCCGCACCGCGTCGCCGAGGGTACGCAGTTCCTCGACCACCGCGCGCAGCTTGTCCACCATCGGATCGGCCGCGAAGTAGGTGTTGATGTCGTCGAGCGAGCCAAGGCTGCCGGCTCGCCGGTGCACGCTCACCATAATCCGCTCGGCGGAGGCGACGAGCCGGTCGGCACGGCGGGCCCGCTCGTCCAGCAGCGCCTGCTTGCGGGAGGAGAACGCCTCGTAGATGTCGGTGCGCCGGGTGGCCAACTCGGCGAGGAAGTCGTCGAACTCGCCGAACCGGGACTCCAGTTCCTCCACCCGCAGCAGCAGCCGGCCCAGCTGCTCGTCGCAGCGCTCGGCGGTGTCCGCCGCCGCCAGCGCCCCGGTGACCGCCTGCCCGAGCAGGGCGAACTCGGCGGCGAAGCCGGCCCGACCCTCCGCGGCGGCCAGCTCCCGGCGGCGCTTGTCCAGCACCGCACGGGCCCGGTTGACCGCACCCAGCACCTCGCCGACGCGGCCCAGGATGGCGGTGCGGACCGTCGCGTCGGCGATGTCCAACCCGCCGACCACGTCGGTGATGGTCTGGAGTCCGTCGGTACGCGCGGCCAGCTCGTCGTGCACGGTGCCCGCCTCGGCCACCGTGCCGATCCCTACGGCCTTCGTGGCCAGCCGCTCCACCTCCTGCTGGTAACCGCTGAACGCCTCGTCGCGGCGCAGGAACTCGACAGCCCGCCGACCGGCCGCCGCCAGTTCCTCGTCAAGTCGACCGGCCAACTCGTCGATCCGGGCGTGGTCGACGTACCGCAGTTCCCGCAGCGTTTCCAGGTGACCCCGGGCGCGGCGCAGGCCGCCCAACTGGGTGACCCAGTCGTCGGCGGTCAGCGGCGCCTCGCCGCGCGCCCGGCGGGCCAGCGAGGCGATCTGCTCCGCGCTGTCGTCCAGTTCGGCGCGGGCCTGCTCGGTGAGCGTCCGGACCTTCTCGTGCTCCTCCAGCACGGCGGCGGCGGTGCGGCGCAGCCCGGCCAGCGGCGTGGCCAGGTCACCGAGTTCGTCCTCACCGAGCCAGTGGTAGTGGTCGGCGATCCGGGCGCAGGCGGCGATCAGCGCCTCGTAGAGCCCGGCGGTGGCGGTGTCGTCGACCATCCCGGCCGCCGAGAGGCAGTCCGAGATGCCGCGTACCAGGTCGGCGTTGCCGATCCGTTCCAGCGGCCCGGTGCCGGCCGGCTGCGCCGCCGCGTACGCGTCCGAGACGTACGGTGTCTGCCACACCTGCATCGGGTGGACCCGGGTCGGTTCCTCGGACACCGCCCGGAACACCACGAGCGTGCCGTCGTCGAACAGCGAGAACCCGTGGCACGGGATCGGCGCGGCCACCTCCTTGCGGATCGCGTTGTACGGCAGCAGCAGGCTTCGGCCGTCGGCGCGGGCGTGGAAGACGTAGAGCACGTCCTCGCCGTTGGGCGAGCGCACCACCCGCTCGAACTCCAGCTCCGACACGTCGGTGTCGAACGTCCGGGTGACTCCGGTGACCAGGTGGTACCCGCCGGGAAAGATGATGCCGTGGTCCTCGGGTAGCCGTTGGCAGGCGACGCCGATGCCGTCGAGTCGCATCACCTCCCGGGTGAGCGTGTTGAACACCAGGTGCCGCCACTGCGTCTCCTTGTACGGCCGCAGTCGCAGCAGGATCAGCGGCCCCACCCGGGCCCAGTGAACGTCGGCGTCGGCGAGGCTCTGCAACGGCTCGTCCACCGGCTCGCTGTAGATGCCCTCGCCGACCTCGGTGTTGTTCTCCACCTTCACGGTCAGCGTGCCGCCGACCGTCTCCACGAAGACCTGGCCGTCGATGGAGATGTGCGGATGCCGGCCGAGGACGTGGTCCTCGCGGGTCGTCTCGGTCCACTCGAAGTCGTGTGACGGTGGGAAGACGTGGTCCCGCTCGCCCCGGCTGTCCAGGTACTCGGGCACGCCGTCGACGCCGACCCGCCACCGCAGCACCCGGATGTCCTCGGTGCGCGGCCCGGTCTGGAACACCGCCAGCAGGCGGCCGTCCACCCGACGCAGTTGCAGCAGCCGGGCCTGCCGGTAGTAGCGGTACAGCTCACCGAAGTCGCGGACGAACTGCGGGTCGCGGAGCAGGCCGGGCAGCTCGTCGTGGCCCGCCTCGTCGAACCGGAACCCGGCCACCTCCGGCCCGCCGTCGCGGGACTCGTCACCCTCGCCGGGCTCGCGGCTGAACCGGTGCAGCGAGAAGACGTCGTCGACGGAGGTCTCCGGCTTCAACCCGATGAAGACGTTGTAGCCGAACAGCATCAGCCCGCCCACCGAGACGATGTCCCGGGGTACGCAGTTGTGCTCGGTGCGGATCCGCTCGGTGCTCAGCAGCCGCAACTCGGTGCTGCCGAAGACCTCCAGTCGGCGGGCGTTGAGCGTCTCCGCCCGCCGGGCCAGCTCGGTCGCCTGCGTGGCGAGTCGCCTGCGGAGCACCTCGTAGCTGCCGTCGTCCAGTCCCGGCCGGGTAGCGGCGTCCGTCGCACCCGGCCCGGTCGGGTCCGGGGCGGCCGGAGCCGGTCCGGCGTCGCCGGGCGTACGCCCGGCAGCGGCCGGACCGGCGGTCGGCTCACTCACCGGCGCGCTGCCGTGGGCCGGTCAGGGCGGCCACCGGGGTCTCCGCCACTCCGAGGCGCTGCGCGGCCTTCAACAGCTCCTGGAGCTTGCCCTTGTCCCCGCCGCCGGAACGCATCTGCTGCATCAGGAACGCCGAGAGGGTGAGATTCTGCACGTCGGCGCTGTCGATCGAGCCGACCATGCGGGCCAGGTCGTCGGTGAAGCTGGCGGTGCCGTCAAGCCACGGCTGGGCCAGGTTCTTCGCCACGTCCGAGTGGGCCACGAAACCATCCACGCTCTTGCCGTACGAGATCGAGCTGAGCAGCCGGTCGAAGAAGACGCTGTCCCCGCCGACGATGTCGATGTTCGCCTTTTCCAGGCCCGTGGCGACCAGCTTGGCCTGCGCCTCGGCGACCTGACGCTGGGTGTCCAGCCCGGCCAGCCGGACCTCCTTCTCCAGTTCCAGGCGCAGCCGGTACTCCTCGTGCTCGCGGGTCGCGTCGTCAAGCGCGGCCATCGCGGCGGCCTTCTCGGTCAGACCCTCGGCCTCGCCCTTCAGCTTCTCGCGCACCGCCTCGGCGGCGGCCACGGCCTTCTCCCGCTCGACGGCGGCCTCGGCGCGCCCGACCTTCTCGATCGCCTCGGCGCTGCGCTCCTGGACCTGCACGTCGGCCAGGCCGGCCGCTGCCGCCTCGGCCTGGACGCCTTCGGCCAGCCGGATCTTCGCCCGGGTGTCCAGTTCGGCGGCCTGCTGCCGGGCCTCGGCCAGCACCAGTTCCTCGCGGGCGCGGTGCTTCGCCGCCGCCTCGGCGGCCTCCGCCGCCTTGATGTCCTTGACCAGGTTCTCCTGCGCCTCGGCCTCGGCCTGGATCACCAGCGCCTGCCGGGTCCGCTCGGCCTCCTCGACGACCCGCAGCCGCTTGATGTTCTCCTCCTGCTCGGCCACGGTCTTCTCCACCGCGATCCGCTCCCGGATCACCTCGGCGATGGTCCGCTTCTCGGCCTCGACCTCCTTGTCCTTGGCGATCGTGCTCAGCTCGGTCTCCCGGTCCCGGCCGATGACCTCCAGCAGGCGGTCCTTCTCGATCCGCTCGGTCTCGATGGCGATGACCCGCTCGCGGTTCTTCTCGGCGACCGCGATCTCCCGGGCCCGGTTCTCGTGCTGGATGCCCAACTGCTCGTCGGTACGGATGTTCGCGGTCTCCGCCCGCAGGCGCTCCTCCGCGCGTACCCGGGTGACCTCGGCCTCCTCGCGGGCCCGTACCGTATCGATCTCGCGGCGCTGCTTGGCCTCGGCGTCCGCCTGCCGGCGCTCCAGCTCCAGGATGGCTTCCCGGGCGTCGACGTTCTGCCGGGTGATCTCCTTCTCCTCGCTGCGGCGGAACTCGTTGGTCCGCACGTGCTCCAGCGCGGTCAGCTCGGTGATCTTCCGGATGCCCTGGGCGTCGAGGATGTTCTTCGGGTCGAGCTGCGCCATCGGCGTCTGCTCCAGGAAGTCGATCGCCGCGTCCTCCAGGCTGTAGCCGTTGAGGTCGGTGCCGATCACCCGGATGATCTGGTCGCGGAACTCGTCGCGCTTGGTGTAGAGGTCGACGAAGTCGAGCTGCTTGCCGACCGTCTTGAGCGCCTCGGAGAACTTCGCGTTGAACAGCTCCTGGAGCGTCTCCCGGTCGCTGGCCCGGGCGGTGCCGATCGCCTGCGCCACCTTGATGACGTCCTCGACGGTCTTGTTGACCCGGACGAAGAAGGTGATCCGGATGTCGGCCCGGATGTTGTCGCGGCAGATCAGACCCTCGTTGCCGGTCCGTTCGATGTCGATGGTCTTGACCGAGATGTCCATGGTCTCGGCCTTGTGCAGGACGGGCAGCACGACCGCGCCGGTGAAGGTCACGTCGACCCGCCGGACCTTGGAGACGATCAGAGCCTTGCCCTGCTCGACCTTGCGGAACAGCCGGCTGACCATGAACACCACGCCGAGCGCGACGAGCAGGACGACGGCGAGGAGTACGCCTATACCGGTGGTGATGACATCCATGGCTGGGCGCGCGTGCGGTGGCGACCGGCCGACGGGCCGGGCGGGACGCCGCGCATCCTCCTTTCGGGGGCGGCTCAGGGGCAGCGTGGGGCGGGCCGGCCGAAGGGAATCGACCGGCTGCGCTCGACAGGTTTGTGGACTATTCGGGGACGTGTCTCATCGGATCGAAGGCGGGTCCGGCGGGCATCACCCAGAAGAACTCGCCGTCGGTGTCGTAGTCGTAGATCAACGCGGAGGTTCCGGCCGTCATCTGTTCGTCGCCCGGTTGCCGGATCTGGACCACCGCCGACGAACCGTCGGCCGCGGTCACCTCGGCCTGACCGAAGTCGGCGGTGACCGTACCGGTGCGCACGACGCAGAGGCGACCGACGAAGGCGTGCCGGGTGGCGTCCGTCTCGGTGGGGAAGAGCCGGCTCAGCGGCACCGCGACCAGCCGGGTCACCAGCCACGCGCAGGCCGCGGCGGCCAGCAGCACACCGACCGAGACGGCGATCCGGGTGCCGGAGCCGAGCCCGAGGCCGTCGAGCAGGGCGGTGCCGGCGAGGCTGACGAACCAGGCCACCGCCACGAGCAGGGAGAAGATGACGGCACTGGGCACGCCGCCCAGGCCGAGACCGGCCAGTACGGTGCCCGGTACGCCGTCGACGTCAAGGTCGTCGCCGAGATCCAGCACGCCGGTCAACACCAGCAGCCAGTAGCCGACGACCACCACCAGCAGGAAGCTGAACAGCACGGTGGGGAAGCTGAGCGCCGCGCCGAGAAAGCCGGTCACCGCGTCCTCCTCCCCGTACCGGTGGGTGCTGGCCAGCCACCGGCACGATGATCGTGACATGGGATGTCAATGCCTGCGGTGGCCGATCGGCTGATCCCGCCGGCCTGACCGGTCAGGCTCAGCGACCGGCGGTGGTGCTCAACCGAGATTGGCCTCGATCAGGGCGTCCAACGTCGACGACCGGATCTCGGCCTCGGCCGCCGTCACGGCGATGAACCAGCAGCGCCCGTCCGGCGCCCACGCCGACAGGTATGCCGTGGACGTCGCCGGATCATCCGTGGCCATCACCTCGGCTCGGGTCGGCACGGTCACCTCGCGTGGCGTGCCGGGCAGCCCACGCGGCGCCTCGAAGTCGAACACGATCACCACCCGGGAGACCGGGCCGGCACCCTCGTACGCCGACCGGGTGCCGCTCGGCACCACCTCCGGCCGAGCCATCCGCAACACCGCATCCGTGGCATCGACCGGCCGCAGATAGGGCGGCAGCCCCCGCAACTCGGGAACGACCGGGCTGGCAGGCGGCCCGGTCACCGAGGGCGAAGGTTCGTCGTGCCGTGCGGTAGCGGCCATGAACACCGCCATCCCGACGACCGCGCACGAGGCGAGCGCGGCGGCAGCGGCCCGCAGCTTGCGGCGACGACGCAGGCGGGCTCGCACCGCCGGCAACGGATCCAGGACCGGCGGCCCGGCATCGGCGTTCCAGACCTCGCGGAGCGCGTCCCGGACATCGGTCATCCCGTCACCTCCCCCGCCGCGCGTACCCGGGCGATCGGCAGCCCTGCCCGCAACAGGGCGCGATGGCGCAGCGACCGGACGGTCGCCGGACGACGGCCGATCGCCGCCGCGATGGACTCGTCGTCCAGGTCGTCGAGATAGGTCATGACCAGTACGACCCGCTGCAACGGAGGAAGCCCGGCGAGCAGCCGGCGCAGGCTGTCGACCTCGTCGGCAGCCGCCGACGGCGAAGCGGCCGGCGCCGATCGGAACCGCCGGACGATCGTCCGCAGCCGACCGACATGCAGCCGCACCATCACCAGCTTCGCGTACGTCAGTGGTCCGCCCTCGGCGTCGCGGCGATGCCATGTCGTCACCATCCGCACATACGTCTGCTGGAGGAGTTCCTCGGCCTGATTCGGGTCGGCGGTGACGGCGCGTGCGTACCGACGTAGCGCCGGTGCGGTGTCGCGTACGAATGTCTCGAACTCGTCGGCGTCCATCCCACCTCCCTCACCGGTAAGAGACGCCACTACCGGTGCATCAAGTTGCAGCATCGCCCCGGCGGACTTTCACCGACGGGCGGGATGCCTCACGACAGCGCGGGAGGAGCACCATCAGCACCGAGAAGACGGAGCCGGAGTCTGCCTTCTCGAACTGGGCAGACAGTAACAACTACCGGGCGGGTCGGTCGTCCCGAGAGGCACACAAGTCAATGTCGGCATGCGCCCCCCATAGCGCACAGCAACGGCCACCAGGTCCATTGGTGGTGGAGCAGCCCCAAAGGGACGGCAGCAGCGCCGACGATGAAGTGTGGGCACGACAGACGACAACGTCACGCAGAGACCCGACCAGGCGGGCGGGTCACCCTGGAAGGGCGATCCGTCCGTCGACCGCCGCGGCGGCGATGTCCCGACGGTAGTGCGAGCCGGACAGCGTGATGCCGCGTACCACCTGGTAGGCGGCATCACGGGCGGCGGCCAGGTCCGGGCCGGTGGCCGTACCACAAAGGACCCGGCCGCCCGCGGAGAGCAGGGTGCCGTCGACAGCCCGGCGGGCGGTGCCCGCGTGGATCACGCCCGGCATTTCGCCGCCGGTGATCACGTCGCCGGTACGCGGCCCCGCCGGATAACCCTCGGCGGCGACCACCACCGTCACTGCGGCACCGGTACGCCAGCGCAGCGGCGGATGGTCGGCCAGCGAATCGGTGGCGGCGGCGTGCAGCAGCCCACCCAGCGGTGTCTCCAGCAGCGCGAGCACCACCTGCGTCTCCGGGTCACCGAAGCGGGCGTTGAACTCGATCACCCGGGGGCCGTCGGCGGTGATCGCCAAGCCGACGTAGAGCAGACCGGAGAAGGGCGTCCCCCGGCGGCGCATCTCGGTAAGCGTCGGGTGCACCACATCCCGCATGACCTCGTCGACCAGATCTGCCGACGCCCACGGCAGCGGCGCGTACGCCCCCATGCCGCCGGTGTTCGGGCCGCTGTCGTCGTCACCGACCCGCTTGAAGTCCTGTGCCGGCAGCAGCGGCACCGCGGTCTCGCCGTCGGTGACGACGAACAGCGACACCTCGGGACCGGCGAGGTACTCCTCGATCACCACCCGCCCGCACTCACGCGCGTGCGCCTCGGCGACGGTGCGGTCGCTGGTGACCACCACACCCTTGCCGGCGGCGAGCCCGTCGTTCTTGACCACGTACGGTGGGTCGAACCGGTCCAGGGCGGCGGCCGTGCTCGCCTCGTCCGTGCAGGTGTACGCCCGTGCGGTGGGGACACCGGCGGCGGTCATCACCTCTTTGGCGAAGGTCTTGGAGCCCTCCAGCCGGGCCGCCTCGGCCGACGGCCCGAAGACCGCGATGCCCTTGGCCCGGACGGCGTCGGCCACCCCGGCGACCAGTGGCGCCTCCGGCCCGATCACGACCAGGTCCGCGCTCACCTCGACGGCGAGCCCCGCCACCGCCACCGGATCGACCGGATCGACGCCCCGCAACTCCGCCACCGCCGCGATCCCCGGATTTCCCGGTGCCGCGATCAGCGCCTCGACGGAAGGATCATCGGCCAACGCCAGGGCGAGCGCATGCTCCCGCCCACCACCACCAAGAAGTAGAACCCGCACGCCGAGTCATCCTACCGACCCCACCACCGATCCCGTCGATCATGAGGTTATTGCTTCCGACACGCCGCGCCGGCGATGACAATTCATGATCAACGCAGAGGTGGGTTGGGGGGTGGGTCGGGTTAGGGGAGGAGGGGGTGGCGGGTTACGTTTTCTTCGCGGCCAGGGCCTACGCCTACGACGCTGACGCGGGTTCCGCAGAGTTCTTCGATGCGGGCGATGTAGCGCTTGGCGTTCTCGGGGAGGTCGTCCGCGGTGCGCGCCTTGGTGATGTCCTCCCACCAACCGGCGTGCTCTTCGTAGATCGGGACCGCGTGGTGGAAGTCGGTCTGGGTCATCGGCATGTCGTCGACCCGCTTGCCGTTGATCTCGTAGCCGACGCAGATCGGGACCGTGGGCAGGCCGGTGAGCACGTCCAGCTTGGTGATCACCAGATCGGTGACGCCGTTCAGGCGGCAGGCGTACCGCGCGACGACCGCGTCGAACCAGCCGCACCGGCGTTCCCGCCCGGTGGTGGTGCCGTACTCGTGGCCAACCTTGCGCAGGTGCTGACCGTTGTCGTCGAACAGCTCGGTCGGGAACGGTCCGGAACCGACTCGCGTGGTGTACGCCTTGCTCACCGCGATCACCTTCGTGATCGCGGTCGGTGGGATGCCGGCACCCACGCACGCCCCGCCGGCCGTCGGGTTCGACGAGGTGACGAAGGGATAGGTGCCGTGGTCCATGTCGAGCATGGTGGCCTGGGCACCCTCCAGCAGCACGGTGTCCCCACGGTCCAGCGCGTCCCAGAGCATCGCCCGGGTCTCCGCGATGTACGGCCGCAGCCGCTCCGCGTACTCGAGGTATTCCTCGATGGTGGCGTCGACGTCGATCGCCTTACGGTTGTAGACCTTGAACAGCACCTGGTTCTTCTCGCGCAACGCGAGTTCCAGCTTCTTGCGCAGGATGCCCGGGTCGAGCAGGTCCTGCACCCGGATGCCCATCCGGGCCACCTTGTCGCCGTACGCGGGACCGATGCCCCGGCCGGTGGTGCCGATCCGCGAGCTGCCCAGGTACCGCTCGACCACCCGGTCCAGCGCCCGGTGGTGCGGCATGATCAGATGCGCGTCGCCGGAGATCCGCAGCCGGGACACGTCGACACCCCGCTCGGCCAGGCCGTCGATCTCGCTGAGCAGTACCTTCGGGTCGACCACCACACCGTTGCCGATGACGATCACGGCGTTCGGGGAGAGCGCGCCCGACGGCATCAGATGCAGCGCGTACTTCTGCCCGTCCGGGGTGATCACGGTGTGACCGGCGTTGTTGCCGCCAGAGAAGCGGACGACGTAGTCGACCCGCCCACCCAGCTGGTCGGTAACCTTGCCCTTGCCCTCGTCGCCCCACTGGGCGCCGAGGAGCACGATCGCTGGCATCTTCTCGCCTCCAGAAGGCTCGGGTGCCAGATGGCGACCGGTCAGCGAGCCCGGGGTGTCAGGTTAACAAGTAGTGACGGCACGGCCGGCAGGGGTCGCGTCGGGAACAGCAGGAGGAGCTACCCGTGTACGACGTGGTGCTGCTCACCCTCGGCTCGGAGCGGGACGCTCCGGGAGCCGGGTGTGGCAGCGACGAAGCCTGCTGTGGGGGGGGGGGGGGGGGGGGGGGGGGGGGGGGGGGCGGGGGGGGGGGGGCGGGGGGGGCGGCCGCCGCGCGGCCCCCCCCTCG
>NZ_JBXUOW010000034.1:0-61952 GCF_057196645.1 Micromonospora sp. ATLC16 | reverse complement strand
GGCGGTCAGCCGGCGGCGGCCACGGCGGCGGGCGGCGCGTTTGTCGGCCGCGGCGGCGCGTTCGGCGGCTCGGGCGGCGGCGTAGAACTGCTCGGCCTGCTCGTCGGACAGGGCGTTGTCCGGGTAGCAGGTGCTCAGGTACTGCCCGTCGAGGTAGACGTGCACGAACCGGTCGTCGTGCGGCATGTAGCGCAGCCGGACCCGCTGGCCGCGACGCTCGCGCAGCAGCCCGGCCGGGCACACGTTAGACCAGGTTGCGGAAGTGGATGCCGTCGGCCTGCACGGTGCGCCCGGCGTCGGCCAGCAGCAGGTGCCGCAGCTCGTCCTCGGGCATCAGCCGCAGCGGGGTCGGATCCTGCGCCCACGCCTCGGCCGGTGTCCGCCCGCCAATGCCGGTGTGCCCGTGTTCGGTGTTGTACCAGATCACCCAGGCGGTGAACCGGTCGACGAACACGGTCCAGCGCATCGGGAGGTCGGCCGGGTCGGCGCCGCCAGCTGCCGCGTGTTCGTAGCCGGCGCGGGCGGCCGGGCGGTCGTCGAGGGGCCCGGACAGCCGGCCGGACAGCTCGCGGGGGCCTTCGAGGAAGCCGGGCAGCATCGACAGCAGGATCTGGTCGACGCTGCGGTTGGCCCGTTCGATCTTGCCCTTGGCGTTGGGGTGATAGGCCGGCATCACCGCCACCTCGACGCCGAGCGCGTGCGCGGCGTCGCGTACGGAGTCGGCGGCGAACTCCAGGCCGTGGTCCAGGCGCAGCATCCCGGGCACGCCGCAGCCGGGGCCGGTGTCGTCGGGCAGCATCCCCATCCGCAGGGCGGTCAGCACCGTGCCGGCGTGCGGGGTGAGCGCGATCGCCCAGCCGACGATGACCCGGGTGGCGTCGTCGACGAACATCGTCACCCACGGCGAACTCGCCGGGCCGCGCGGTGGCAGGACCATGATCGGCAGGTTCTTGTGGTCGCCCTCCCACACCTGGTTGCGAAACGTGGCAGCCCGGCGCAGGTAGACCAGCTTCGCCCGCCGGGCCCGGTCCCCGCCCGCCGCGGCCGCAGCCTGAGCCGGAGTCAGCTCGGCGGCGAACGCGCGCTGCAGGGTGCGCAGCGACACCGGCTCGGCGCCGGCCCACCCGGCGGCGAACTCGGCGGCAATGGCAAGCCCGGCCGCCGCGCTGCGCCCGGCCAGTACCGCGGCCCGGGCCCGGTGCACCGCGGTCACGTTGCCACGGAAGTCGGTGTACGCCGCCCGGTCGGTCGGCGAAAGCCGGAACCGCTGCTCGGCGGCCGGTACATCGTCGGCCAGGCGCAGCCACACCGCCCGTTCGCTCACGCCGAGCCCGCCCGCGACCAGCCGGACCATCGCGGTGGTGCGCTGTCCTGCCGCGTGGGCCTGGCACAGCTGATGCAGCGCGGCGCTCCACTGCTCGGCGCTGGGCCGTGCCATGTCGTCCTCACCTCCGCACCGTCTCGGGTCAAGATCACCGATACTGGTGGAGATCAGATCGACCACGATGGACGGTGTCAAGCACCGCCGGTGGCCGCCCTGAGTGGCCCGCCGTAGCTTCCAGCGAAAATCAACGATTGGCGTGTGCCACCCGCTTCCGCATGACCCCCGTGGTAGTCATGCGGAAGCGGAGCGCGACACCCCCGAGGCGGATCCAGAACATGGCCTCGAAGTTTGCGGTCAGCCGGCCGGCAGGAACCCTTCCGCGCCGAGCCACGCCTCGCATGCCTGGGCCCAGCGGGCCGTGTGCGGAATGTGGATGGCACCGTGCGCGCCGTAGGCGACTCCGTTCGCCAAGCCGAGGCCGTGCCATCCCCGCGGATAAATGTGCAGCTCCACGGGAATGCCTGCGTCGAACAACGCCCTCGCGTACGCGAGGGCGTTCGGGAACCCCGGCGGGTCCTCGGCGGTGGCCCACAGGAAGGTCGGACAGGTGTCAGCGTCGATGTTGCGAGCCGGTGACAGCTCCTCGCGCAGTTCCATCTGCCCGTCGAGGATCCACTGCACCGGCTCATCCGGCAGTAGGTGCAGATCCGCTGGTGAGTAGGCGAGGACCGCGAAGTCCGGCCGCGGCGGCAGCGCGACCAGCTGTTCCGTCGACAGCACCGTGCCGGTCGCCAGCAGTCCGGCGAGATGCCCGCCGGCGCTCGAGCCGATGACGCCGACGCGCTCACCAACGTCCAATCCATGCTTGCCGCTACGGATCCACTCCAGGGCGGCACGGCCGGACTCCAGCGGTGCAGGGAAGCGGTGGTCGGTCATCAGCGGGTACCGCAGGACGAACGCGTGGAGCCCGATACCGCTCAACCAGCGGGCATAGCCTTCGCCCTCGTGCTCAGTGTGGAATCGGTATCCGCCTCCTGGCAGCACGAGCACTGCCGGTCGCCGGCCGGGAAAACGCTCATCAGCCGGGTAGGAGGTGATGTCGGGTTCGCCGGCGGCGTGGTCGCGCCGTACGCCCGCGGTGTCGGCCCCCACCGCGTCCTGGCGCGCAGTGGTGGTACTGGTCGGGTCGGTGGTCATGTGATCCTTCGCGTCGTTGGTGATAACGACGGAAGCAGCAACAGACAGCCGAGAAACTCGTTTGAGCTACGAGCCGGCGTACAGCACGCCCCACCGGCACGCCGCAAGGTTCACATGCGGCGGCCGAAGCGACATGAGATTCCGGATAGGCTCGACCGGCGAGCGACGCAGATAACGCGCCATAGCTCAGCGGCGGCTGAAGCTGCTGCCTCCATCGTGTCGGCCCATCCGGGGCACGGCACAACCCTACCGATCAATGCCGGCATCGTTCAAGTCCCTTCTGGCAAGGCCTGTAGCTTCAACAAACCATCGTTTTCTGACGATCCCGATCAGACCCCTCGCGGTACCCTCAGGGGCGTCAAAAACTCCGTCAAAAACCGGCGAGTTCAACAACCCACTGGGCACCCTTTTTTGACACCATGAACAGGTGCCAGACGCTCTCGACCCCACCGAACTGCTCGCCCCGGCACCGGCGCATCCCACCGAGATCCGCATCGGCTACGCCCGGGTCTCCACCGGCGGACAGAAACTCGAACGGCAACTCGACGCGCTGCGCGCCGCCGGCTGCCGGCGCATCTTCTCCGAGAAACTTTCCGGCAAGGACGCCGACCGGCCCGAGCTCACCGCCTGCCTCGCATTCATGGCCCCCGGCGACACCCTCGTCGTCCCGGCCCTCGACCGTCTCGGCCGATCCCTGCAAGACCTGATCACCACCGTCACCGAGCTCCGCGGCCGTGACGTCGGCTTCACCTCGCTCTATGAGAACCTCGACACCACCACCCCTGGCGGCCGGCTCGTCTTCCACGTCTTCGCCGCCCTGGCCGAATTCATCCGCGAACTCATCGTCTCCGGCACCCGCGAAGGCCTCGCCGCCGCCCGCGCCCGCGGCCGCGTCGGCGGACGCCCCACCGTTATCAACACCGAGCTGATCCGCTCCGCCCGCGACCTGCTGCCCAACCCCGACGCCAGCGTCGCCTCCATCGCCCGCCTCCTCGGCGTCAGCCCCGGCACCCTCTACAACCACATCCCCGACCTACGCGAGCTACGTGCCGCGGGCCGGGCCCGCATTGAGCTGACCGCATGATCTGCCTACTCCTCGCACGGCGCGGGCAGCCCCGCTCCTCAATGACCTCCGCCGACCACGGCCGTATTGGCCACGAGCGCCCTCATCCGACGAAGTCCATCGTCGACGCCGGCACGCTCACCGGCAGCAGGGGTGGCGCCGCGTGAGCGACCTCGTCAGCCGGACCACCCGCGGGCTCTTCCGGGATCTCATGACGGGGAGCACCGTCGGCGCGATCGGTGCAGCCTTCCAGGACGAGCTCTTCGCACCGAATCCCGACAGCACGTACCAGGACAGCAGCGTTCGGCGTGTCACGACGCAGGAGTACCTCGAAGCCATCGACTGGACCGACATCAACCAGGTCAGCCGGGCGCTGCGCGTGTTCGAGCGCCTCATCCAGGGTTTCGAGCCGCAGTACACGAGCAAGCTTCTCAACTCCCTGCGCCGTGACGGCTACACGGTCGATGAGGAAACAGGCCACATAGCTTCCGGTGGACCACGCTTCGCTCCCTCGTCCCTGCAGAACATCACTGACGCGTCGGCGATCCGCCAGCAACTCACCCGCATCCAGCACGCGGTCCTGGACGACCCCGCCCTCGCCGTAGGCAGCGCCAAGGAACTCGTCGAGAGCACGGCAAAGGTCGTGCTCAAGGAACGCGGTCAGCCGGTCGACGACAAGGACGACCTCCCCGCGCTCGTCCGAAGCGCCCAGCAAGCCCTCGGCCTCCACCCGTCCTCGAAGGCGCCCGGCCCGGACGGCAGCGACGCGATCAAGAAGATCCTTGGCTCCGTTTCGGGTATCGCCATCGGGCTCGCCGAACTTCGCAACCGCGGCTATGGCACCGGTCATGGTCCCGCCACCGCTCCAGTCGGTCTTGGTCCCCGCCACGCTCACCTCGCCGTGAACGCCGCGTTCACCTGGTGCCAACTCATGCTCGACACGCTCGCGGACCCCAAGGCCCCCTGGCGCAAGGAACTGACGTGATCTCAACCGGAAAGGCACTGAAGATCGATGTCGCATCCACTGAAGATCAGACGTCGTTCAACACGATGTTCTTCCAGTGGCGGGCACCGGCCGGCGGCGCCGAACGCTTCCACTCCGCCCTGGTGCCGCACGCCGGCCCGGACAGCCGGGTGTTCCGGGAGACCGTCGCACTCGGTGCCGCGTTGCGGAAGCTCGGCGAGGTCCGGGGCAGCGTCGAGGCGGCCGTGGCGCTGGTGGTCGACGCGGCCAGCGGCTGGGCGCTGCGCCACCCGGGCCTGCCGTCGGCCCTGCCGGACCACCACGACGAACTCGCCGCCGCGCACCGGGCCCTGTATCGCAGCGGGTACGCCAGCGACACGCTCACCCCGGGCGATCCGCTCGACGACTACTGGCTGCTCGTCCTGCCGGCCCTCTACCTGATCGACGACGCCACCGCGGAATGGCTGCGCGGCCACGTCGATGCCGGCGGGCACCTGCTGGCCACCTACCTCAGCGGCGTCGCCGACGAACACGCCCGGGTACGCCTCGGCGGCTACCCCGGCGCACTTCGGGAACTGCTCGGCGCGTACGCCGAGGAGTTCCACCCCCTCGACGCCGTCGACCGCGTCCGACTCGACGACGGCGGGACCGGACGGATCTGGGCCGAGACGCTGCGCCTGACCGGCGCCGACACCGTCGTCTCCTACACCGGGGGCGTACTCGACGCGATGCGGGCCATCACCCGGCACCGGGTCGGCGCCGGCACCGCCTGGTATGTGTCCACCCGTCCCGACGACACCTCCTACCGGCGGCTGCTCGACACCGCCGCCCGGGCGGCCGGCGTCACCACCGTCTGCCCCGACGCACCCGAGGGGGTCGAGGCGGTACGCCGTCGCGACGGCGAGACCAGTTGGCTGTTCCTGCTCAACCACACCGGCCACGAGTTGCGCGTACCCGCGCGTGGAGTGGAACTGCTCACCGCGACGCCGATCGAACGGGCGGTCACCCTGGCGCCCGGTGATGTCGCGGTGCTCCGCGAGCACAAGGATTGATCGGTCGGCTCTGGCTGGCTGATCTCGCATCAGCGCGTCGGGAACGGGCACCCTGCCGCCGCTGGACCTGGCCGCGTTCCGGGGCGCGGTCACCAGCCTCGCCAACTACGTCTTCGGCCAGGTGAGTGCCGTCCTGGACGCACCCGGCGACGAGGAGCGGCGGTACGCCGACCGCAGCGTGGCCCACCTACTGTCGCACCTGCCCACCCGCGCGGTCCTGGAGCAACTGCTGGACGCGGCCATCGGGACGGCACGCCGCTGACCTTGACCGGGCGGCCCAGCCGTTTGCGGTGCGGGGGCTCAGCCGGTGGCGACGGCGGCGCGGGACCGGTCGGCGGCGATCCGCACCGCCATCGCCGCCAGCACCGTGCCCATCAGCATCCGCTGTACGCGCAGCCACAGCGGATGCCGGCCGAGGAAGCCGGCGATGCCACCGGCGGTGAGCACGATCAGCGTGTTCACCGTCAACGCCACGGTGATCTGGGTGAGCCCGAGCAGCAGGCTCTGCCCGGCGACGTTGCCGCGTGCCGGGTCGATGAACTGCGGCAGCAGCGACACGTACAGGATGGCGATCTTCGGGTTGAGCAGGTTGGTGACCAGGCCCATGGTGAACAGCCGCCGGGCCGGATCCGGCGGCAGCGGCGCCGGATCGAACGGTGACTGCCCGCCTGGGCGCAGCGCCTGCCACGCCAGCCACAGCAGGTACGCCGCGCCGGCCAGCTTGACCGCCGTGTACAGCGCCGGCACCAGCACGAACACGGTGGCGATGCCGGCGACCGCCGCACCGAGGTAGACCGCGAAGCCGGCGGCGACCCCGAGCAGCGAGATCAGCCCGGCCCGGCGGCCCTGGGTCACCGACCGCGACACCAGGTAGACCATGTTCGGCCCCGGCGTCAGCACCATCCCGAGGGCGACGAACGCGATGCCGACGATTCCGGCTGTACTGACCATGCCCGTGCCCCCCGTCCCACCGTGTGTCCGAGCCTAGGGCATCGGGGAATGCCGGTCGGGTCCGTGACGCTGCGTCGTCGGGAGATGGTGGTCACGTTACGGTTGGCCGGGGAGGTGACGACGGTGGAGATGCGGTGGGAGGCGTCGGTCGAGGCGCAGATCCGCTCGGCTCAGGAGCGCGGCGAGTTCGACAACCTGCCCGGTGCGGGCAAACCGATCGCCGGCCGGGGCCTGCCCTACGACGAGTCCTGGTGGATCAAGAGTTTCCTGGAGCGCGAACAGCTTCCGACGAACCTGTTGTTGCCCACGCCGCTGCTGCTGCGTCGCCGCATCGAGCAACTTCCCGACGAGGTCCGGGAACTGCCCACCGAGCAGGCGGTGCGGGCGGTCGTGGCCGATCTCAACGCCGAGGTGCTGGCCTGGCTGCGTAACCCGTCCGGGCCACGGGTGGTGGTGCGTCCGGTAAACGTCGACGAGGTGGTGCGCCGCTGGCAGGACGAGCGGCGCAAGGCCGCCCCGTCGTCGCCCGCCGCCGAACCGCCGGTTCCTCGGCGGCGTTCCTGGTTCCGTCGCCGGGCCACGTGATGGCAACGCTGCGTGTCCTGCTCAGCAGGTCCACTGAGCAGGTCGACCACCAACGAGCCGACCGATTCGCCGAGACCGGACAGGACCGACCGTGAACACCGCTCCCAGGAAGCAGTTGCCGATCACCGTCTACAGCCGGCCCGGCTGCCCCTACTGTTACCTGCTGCGCCGCAGCCTCAAGCGTCGCAAGCTCGCCTTCACCGAGGTCGACATCTGGGCCGACCCGGCCGCAGCGGCAGCGGTGCGGGCGGTGGCCGACGGCAACGAAACCGTTCCCACCGTGCACGTCGCCGGGCAGTGGTTGGTCAACCCGCGTGCGGCGTTCGTCGCCACCCTCGCCCGGCCCTGACACCGGGCACCGGTCGGCTCGGCCCGCGTTTCTCGCCGCGCCGCGCATCGTCAGCGCTGGACCGGTTCGTAGTGACGATCTCCGCTACGATTTCGACTGAGTGACAACCCAGGCATAGCAGCCACTGGCAGCCTCGGAGAGGATCGGGATGTCGCAGCAGCGTCCTCGACGCCGGTTCAGCCGGGACCAACTGTTTCTCCTGTACCTCGCCACCGGGTGCACAGCCGGAGTGGTCGGCGCGGTCACCGGTGGGGTCGGGCTGCTGGTGATGTCCGCCCTGAGAGTCGGATGTCGCCCAGCCGGCGGGGATGTGCTGCCCGGGGAAGATATGCAGTGTCCCGACGGCACCGGCAAGGTGCTTCCAGCGCTGGTGCTCGTGGGCCTCGGCTGCCTTGCCGTCCTGGCGGCAGCGGCGGCGCTGATCAGCCGGCGGGCCGACGCAGCGACGATTGCCCGGATGTCCCGGCATTCTATGTGGTTGGCCACCGGGGTGGTGGCGGTCCCGGCTTTGATCTGGGGGGTCAGCTTGGTATCCACCCCCGCTGCCACAGCGAGAGGTTCTTGGGGTGTCGCGGCGAGCGCGTTCGCGGCCACCGTTTTCGTGACGATCCCTCTGATCACGTCGTACGTGTGGCCGGCGCGTACGACCGCCGTGTTGGCCGCGTGTCTGGCGGTCCCCGTCGCCGTCGTGCTGGTCGGCTGGTGGCTGCCGCTACTCGTGCCCATCGGTATGCCGCTAGCCGCCATCTGGCTGATCGCACTGTGGCTGTTGCGAGCAGCCCGACGGGTGAACCCACCAGCCAATCCGACCGTGGTAGATAGTCCTACCCCAGCCGGACGTCGGTCAGTCGGTCATGCGGATCAGGGCGCCTGATGTTGTAGTGCAGGGCCGCATTGGCGGCGGCCTGTTCGAGGGCGTCCATCGCCTGGGACAGTCCGGCCGGCGTCTGCGGCCTGCCTGGCGGCGCGCAGCGGGTCGGAGGCGGCGTGCGTGGTCGGCGAGTCGCGCTCCAACGCCCGGCCACGCAGGAACTCCTCCAGTTCCTTCATCACGTTCGACCCCGCCGGCATCGAGTACACGCGGGCGGGGGTCTACAGCCCCGCTGCACCTGGACCCGGCCGAGGCCGAGGCCGCCGCCCGGCACCTGGACGAGCTGGCGGACCTCGCCGAGTTCAGCCACCGGCCGCCGAAGCTCAGCAAGTGCGGCGGGCGGCGCAGCACCTGGAGCACCTCATCGACGGCGACGCCGACCTGACTCAGGATTAGTTGGTCATCGGGAACGACGAGCTGCCGGTGACCGCGACCTGCTCGCGTTGCTACGCGACAAGCAGCCCACGAGGCCGGCGGCCCGCCGGCACGTCGCCGCGGCGGCCATCGTCCAAGCCAGTGGCGAACCCGGGACGCTGGTGGAGTTCGTCAAGGAGAACCTCACCTTCACCGGCGAGGAATCACCGATGGCCACCCTGCTGCTGTCGGTCATGGGCGCCTTCGCCGAGTTCGAGCGTGCCTCATCCTCGAACGCCAGCGCGAGGGTATCGCCGTGGCCAAACAGCGCGGCGTCTACACCGGCCGCAAACCCGCACTCGCCACAGAGCAGTCCCGGCAGTTGCAGCAGCGCGCCGCGGCCGGCGAACGCAAGTCCGTGCTGGCCAAGGAGTTCGGCATCAGCCGCGAGACCGTGTACGCCTACCTGCGGGCCGAGACTTCCCCAGGCTGAAGCCGTTGCCAGCCCACGGCCCCAAGGCCCCATCCGCACAGCTCACGCCATATCCGTTGGTTTTTCGGCACGGGTGCCGTCTTGGCGCCCTGCTCGCAAATTATCGGATTTCCGTTGACAGAAATACTTTAATTACCGCCCAACAATCGGACATAACGTACGCACATCATAATGACTGTTATTGTGCGTAAGCAGTCAGCCTGGTGTGTTCGGTCGGGTGAGGCCCGTCTGGCTGGGCATAGGATCGGCGGCATGGCGCTGCGGCTTGTTCAGGTGAACTTCAAGGCTCGGGACGAATCAGCGCTCGGCCGGTTCTGGGCGGACGCACTCGGCTGGGGCGTCTCCATCGAGGAGCCCGGCGTGGTCAACGTCGAACCCGTGGACTTCGCCTGGCCGGACCCGAGCGCCGTCTGCATCGACGTCGTCATCGTCCCGGATCCGGAGACGGTGCGCTACCGCGTACACCTCGACCTCGCCACCACCTCTGCGGCCCATCGGGCAGAGTTGGTCGGCCGCCTGATGGATCTCGGCGCGACGCCCGCGGACGTGGGTCAGGGCGACGTCCCGTGGACGGTGCTGGCCGACCCGGAGGGCAACGTGTTCTGCGTGTTGGAGCCTCGGGAGATCTACCGGGACACCGGGCCGATCGCGGCGGTGGTGGTCGACTGCGCGGATCCGCGCGCCATGGCCGGCTTCTGGGGTGAGGCGACCGACTGGACGGTGCACGAGGTGACCGATGACCATGCGCGGTTACGGTCGGCCCAGGGCGTCGGACCGTACCTGGAGTTCCTCCGCACGTCGGGGCCGAGGAGTTGGTGGAGCCGGGTCCACCTGGACCTGAAGCCGTACTCCGGTGATGATCAGGCGGCGGAGGTGGCGCGGCTGGAGGCGCTCGGCGCCACAGCCGTGGACGTGGGTCAGGGCGACGTGTCGTGGCGGTGCCTGGCCGACCCCGAGAGCAACGATTTCTGCGTCCTCGGCCCCGGCTGACGGCGCGTACCCCGCCGGCCGAGCCGCCGCAGGGTCGCCGACCGTCAGCCGCACCGGCACGTCGAGCTACGGCGAGTTGATCCGGACGAAAAGCGGTTGAGCCTCGCCCGGGCCTCACCGTAGATTGCCGACGACCCCGTCGCAGCGAAGACAGAGGACACATCCCCGCGTGACCCCACCTGCTCTCTGCACCTGACACCTTTCCGCACTGGTAGCCGGCGTCCTCGTCGGCCTCGCCGGGCTGCCCTCGCGCGCCCGGTCGTACAGCGCTTGAGGCCGCGCGCAATCGGCCTCGTGTCAGGTCTTCGGAGCAATCGTGTCCGCACCACCTCATGTCGTGCTGCCCTGGGTCGTCCGGCGGACCAGGCTGCCGCTGCTGTCGCTGCGGTGCCTGGACTGCCGGTCGACCTCGGCTACCACCGGCCCCGGCAGGTTCCGCGTCAACGCCAACCACAAGTTGCTGGACGTGTGGCTGCTGGTCCGCTGTGTGTCCTGCGATCGAACCAGCAAACTGACGGTGTACGAGCGAACTCCGGTCAGCTCGTTCGATCCGGTCGAGCTGACCGGTTACCGGGTGAACGACGCGGACCTGGTGGCGTCCAGGCTGCTCGATCCGCAGTTCGCCCGGCGTAACCGGGTCACCCTCGACTGGACCGGAGCCTGGCGGCTGGTGGCCCCGCCGGCAGTGCTCGACGTCGCGTGGCCCGTCCGAGTGGACGTGGCCTTCGACGACCCGGTTCCGGTACGCCCGCAGAAGCTCATCGCGCACGGGCTCGGCCTCAGCAGGAGCGAGGTTCTGCGTCGGATCACGTGCGGCATCTCGCTGCGCCGTCCGACACGCGTGGCGTTCACCTTCACGGTGCTGCCGCCGGATCCGGGCGGCGACCGGAGCCGCTGACCGGTACGTGGCCGGGGCGGGCCGATCGGTGCGCCCCGGCCACACGACGCGCGGCCGGAGATGGTCAGGACGACGCTCGGCCGTACGCCGCACGGGCCTGCGCCACCTCTGCCGCCTGACGCTCACGCCAGCGTTGCTGCGCCAGCCGGTTGCAGGTCCGGCAGACCCGCCGCAGCCGGCCCGTCGGATCGGTCTCCCGTTCGTGCCCGTTGCGGCAGCGTGGACGCTGGGTGCGTTCCCGGCAGGTGTCCGCGTGGCTGAGCTGGCGTAGATGGGTTGGCTCGATGCAGTCCGGCGCCCCGCAGTCGTGGCCGACGTCGAGGGCGGGGTCGTAGCCGCCGACGAATACCACGTACGCCGCAATGTGCGCCCACGCCCGTCCGGCGAGCTTCTGGTGGACGCCGCGCCGGCTGCCGTAGCCGCGCACGATGAGGCATCCGGTGTCGGTCCGCGTCGACCGGCTCAGCAGGTACGCCCGCAGGGTGCCCTCGGTGAAGTGTCGGGACAGACCGTTGACCTGAGACAGCACCGGGTCAGCGTAGGGGCCGGGTACGACGTGGTGCCCCCTGACCACCGGCGGCCGATCATGATGTGTCGGCGCGCCTGATCGTCAACCCGCAGCGTGGCTGAGAGCATTTTTCACATGCGTCCGCACGACACTTCGGTGCAGTACCGCCCATCGGCCTATCCGGCCCTGCCCGACGGTCCGATGGCCGTCACCGACGCATGGTTGCGTAACCGACGGTTGAGCGAACACACCCGCGATGCGTACCGTCGGGACGTCGCCGGCTGGCTGGCCTGGTGCGCCGCCCGGGAACTGGACCCGCTGCGCGCGAACTTCCTGCATGTCAACGAGTACGGGCGGGCGTTGGAGAACAGCGTTTCCGCCCGGACCGGCCGCCCGCTGACCGCGGCGACGGTGGCCCGGAAACTGTCCGCGTTGTCGAGCTGGTACGACTTCCTGGTCAAACTGCGGGCGGTGGAACTCAACCCGGTGGCCGGAGCCGACCGGCCACGGGTCGACCGGGACCACTCGGCCACCGTCGGTCTGGCCCCCGATGAGGTGGACGCGCTGCTCGCGGCGGCCGAGGCCGAGACCGGGCCGACCGCTGCCCGCAGCCGGGCCGCCGTCGCGCTGCTCGCCGACCTGGGACTGCGGGTGGGGGAGTTGGTCTCGCTGAACCTGGACGACCTGGGCGCCGAGCGGGGACACCGCAGCGTGCGCTTCGTCGGCAAGGGCGGACGGTCACGCCGTCGGGCGCTGACTCCGGGCACGGCGTACGCCGTCGACGCGTACCTGGCCGAGCGGGCCGCCGCGCTGCGGGTGGAGGTGGCGGAGTTGACCGGCCCGTTGCTGGTCACCGCCAGCGGCGCCCGCCTCGACCGGCACTCGGTGTTCCGGTTGGTCCGGCGGCTGGCCCGCAGCGCGGGGATCGACGCATGGGCCCGGCTGTCACCGCACTCGCTGCGGCACGCCTTCGCCACCACCGCGCGCTCCGAGGGGGTGCCGCTGGAGGACGTGCAGGACGCGATGGGCCACGCCGATCCGCGCACCACCCGCCGCTACGACCGGGACCGGCACAACCTGGACCGGGATCCGGCGTACGCCATCTGGGCGGCGCGGGCCCGCCGCCGCGGCTGAGCGGCGGAGTCAACCGCGCGCAGTGCGGACGCAGTACACGTCGCCGGAGTTGGCCTCGTGTGGCAGCGCGAGCAGGTGCGCGGCCATCTCCTCGGCATCGACCCAGCGCCCCAGGGTCAGTGACTTGTCGTCGCCGAGGGCCACGTCGAATCCGTCGAAGCCGAGGCCGGAGAGCCGGTCCAGACAGCGCACCGCGACCGCCCGTCCGATCGTGGTGAACTCGAAGGACAGGGCGGGCAGGGGATGACTCAGCCCGGCGAGCACGGCGTCCTCGAAGCCCTCCACGTCGATCTTGACGAAGTTCGGGGTGCCGTGCTCGGCGATCAGCGTGTCGACGGTGGTCACCGGTACCTCGATCTGGCCGTCCCAGACCTGGCCCTCCCAGCCTCCCGCGCCCGCCGCGGCGGTGACGAAGTCGGTGGAGGCGGTGGAGACGGTGGGGTTGGCCGAGTTGACCAGGAAGCCGATCCGCCCGGGTCGGGCACCGCAGGCCGCCTCGACCAGCGTGACCTGGCCGTCGTCGGCGTAGATGGCCCGCAACGCCCGCAGGCACAGCGGTTGCGGCTCGACGGCGATGACCCGGGCACCGAGCCGGCGGAAGCTGCCGATGTGGTCCCCGACGTGCGAGCCGATGTCGAAGACCAGGTCGCCGGGGCCGACGAAGCGGGCGTAGAAGGCGTCCATCGCCGCGTCCCGGTCGGGGTTGCCGTAGTAGACCTCAAGCGATCGGCGCAGGGAGGAGGTGCGCGGGTCGGTCTTGAGGGCCTCGACCGCGGCGGAATGGGTACCCATCGCAGCACCTTAACCCGCACCCCGTACCCATCGTGGCGATCCGCGCGGCCCCCGGTCACCTCCGGTGACAAACCGCGCGGTCCCGGACCACCGATCGGACACGGGCCGGCGATCACGATCATCGCGGCGGCGGCGGTGCCCGTTCACCGGAGACCGGCGGACCCGGCCGATCGCGGTCGTTCTCAGAACGGCGCGGGACCGCTTCCCGTGATCGCCATCCGGCCAGAAGCCCGGACTTGGAAGTTGCGGTCCGGTTCCGCACCGCCACGTCCCCTTTCCCGCACGCCGCGGCGGCCGATCTTCTACCGTCGAGTGGTGTGGGCGCTGCGCAGCCGTGGGACAGACCGGCCCGGCGACGCCAACCGATGCGGGTCGGCCTCGTCGTCGCGGCAGCCGGGACGGCGCTGTGCTGTGTCGGGGTCGCCGGGCTGGGCGCCTGGAACCTGCAACTGGTCACCCAGGCCGCCGCCCCGGTGCGCCAGACCGCTGAGGTGTTCCTGCGCGAGGTCACCACGGGGGACACCGGCAGCGCGTACGAGCGGCTCTGCGCCGACGCCCGCACCCGGTGGAGCGAACTCGGCTTCACCAGCTGGGTACGCACCCCGCCGGTGGTGCGCGACTACGAGATCGTGGACGTTTCCGTGGCCACCAGCGGCGGCCGAGCCCACGGCAAGGTCACCGTACTGCTGACCCGCGACAGCGGCAGCACCGAACAGCGGGACCTGTCGGTGGTACGGGAGGACGGCGGCTGGCGCGTCTGCGGCGACCCGTACTGACACCGCCCCGCCGGTTCGCGGGGCCGGGGAAGGGTTCGCAGCGTTGTGCCGGGGCGTGCGCTCAGGTTCCGGTGGCAGCGCTGCCGGGGCCGAGGTCACCAGCGCGGTGGTGTCGGCGGCAGAGCACCTGGTACCGCACGTCCGCGGTGTCGACGGTGTCGCCGATGACGACCTGCGCGCCCTCGCGGGCCACCCGCCCGTCGGCGACCCGAGCGTTGAGCAGGCCCTCACGGCCGCACCAGCAGAGCACCTCGACCTGGATCCGGGCCACCGAGTCGGCCAGCTCGAACAGCCGCTGCGCCGCCGGGAACAGGCTGGAGCGGAAGTCGGTGGCCAGGCCGAAGGCGTACACGTCGACGTCGTAGCTGTCGACCAGGTCGGCCATCTGCTCCACGTGCTCGACCCCGTAGAAGCTGGCCTCGTCGCAGATCAGGTAGTCCACCCGCACCCCGTCGGCCCAGGCCTCGCGGACCAGGGTCCGCAGGTCCAGCGAGTCGGTCACCTCGATGGCCTCGTGAGCCAGCCCGATGCGGGTGGTCACCTGCGGGCCGAGTGAGCGGTCGATGCGGGTGGTGACCAGTCCCCGGCGGCCCTGCCGGGCATGGTTGTAGTTCATCTGCAGCGCCATCGTGGACTTGCCGCAGTCCATCGGCCCCCAGTAGAACCGCAGCGCGGCGGCGTGTGCCGGTCGCCCGTCGACGCCACGGGCGGCGACGCACCCGGCTGGGCTGTCGCCCGCAGCGGGCAGGGTCGGGCGGGCCAGGCAGGTCGGTACGGCGTCGTCGGTCGTCACGGACCGGCAGCCTAGTGCGGTGCGCTCCCGGCTGGCGCGGTCGACCCGGCCGGGGTGTCGATCATCGCATCGTCGCCCGGCTCAGAGCACCCGGGGCGGGGTGTTTCCGGCGGCGACGATGGCCCGCCGCATCGGCACCGCCAGCAGCAGCAGGAACCCGACCACGAAGAAGATCAGCAGGGAGACCAGGCCGACCCGGTAGGAGTTGGTGAGCTGGAAAACCAGACCGAACGCGAGCGGACCGAGCCAACTGGTGCCTTTGTCGCTGATCTCGTAGAAGCCGTAGTACTCGCCCTCCTTGCCGACGGGAATCAGCTGGCTGAACAGCGACCGGCTCAGCGCCTGGCTGCCACCGAGGACCAGGCCGATGGCCGCGCCGAGCACCATGAACGGCAGCGGCGCCTCGGCCGGCAACCGGAACGCCGCGACGACCACCCCGGTCCACAGCACCAGGCTGAGCAGGACCGTCTTCCAGGCCCCGACCCGCCCGGCCAGGGCACCGAGACCGAGTGCGCCTCCGAAGGCCAGGAACTGCACCAACAGGATGGTCACGATCAGGGTGCTCTGCCCCAGCCGCAGCTCCTCGGTGCCGTACTGACTGGCCAGGGTGATGACGGTCTGGATGCCGTCGTTGTAGACCAGGAACGCCAGCAGGAAGAACAGCGTCAGCGGGTACGCCTTGATCTCCCGCAGGGTGTGGCCGAGCTGGCGGAACCCGTCGGTGAGCACGTTGCCGCGGCCACCGGCGGCCAACGCGGCGGCGGTCGGGTGCTCCCGCAGCCGGCGCAGCGGCACCAGGGTGAACGCCGCCCACCACAGCCCGGCCGAGACGATGGACCAGCGGGCCAGGTCCAGGGTGCGTTCGGCGGTGCCGTTGTCGAACGACTGCACCGCGACAAGGTTCAACGCCAGCAGCAGCCCGCCGCCCAGGTAGCCCAGCGCCCAGCCCCGGCTGGAGATCGCGTCGCGCTCGTCCGGCCCACCCAGCTGCGGCAGGAACGAGTTGTACACCACGATCGCCGCGCCGAAGCTGATGTTGGCGATCATGAACAGGGCGCCACCGAGCAGGTAGCGGTCCCCGGTGACGAAGACCATGCCGACGGTCGCGGCGGCCCCGGTGAACGCCGTGGCGGCCAGCAGCCTTTTCTTGTGCAGCGACCGGTCGGCGATCGCGCCGATCACCGGCAGCACGAACACCGTCAGCAACACCGACAGCGAGATCAGGTACGGGTAGTAGGAGCCGGCGGCCACCTTGATGCCCAGCGGGTACACGTAGCCGACGCACTCGTCCGCGCCGAGTTCGCACCCGGCGGCGACCTCGGCGACGCTGGTCAGGAACGGACCGAGGAAAACCGTGATGACGGTGGTCTGGAAGGCCGAGTTCGCCCAGTCGTAGAAGTACCAGCCGGTGCGCTCACGGCGGGTGCTTCGCGGTGGTGGGATGTCCTGCGCCGCCGGGGTGGCCGTCTCGGCCATGGGATCCTCCGCCCAGGTGTTCAGGCGGCCCAGTGGCCGCGGCTGCGGTAGACGTCGCGCAGCACGCCGACGTGGTCGGTCATGATGCCATCAACCCCAAGATCAAGTAACTCGTGCATCTCGGTGGGTTCGTCGATCGTCCAGACGTGCACCTGCAGGCCGAGCCGGTGGGCCGTGCGCAGGAACCGACGGTCGACCACCGGCACCCGGCCGTAGCGCACCGGCACCTGCGCGGCCACCACCGACGGCGGCAGCCGCAGCGGACGTCCGGTCCACGAGGCCCACCGCAGCCGGGCCACCCCGCGCACCCCGAGGCCGGTGGCGACCCGCCCACCGGTCAGGGCCCGCAGCCGGGTCAGCCGGGCGTCGCTGAACGAGGCCAGCAGCACCCGGTCGCCGGCACCGGCCCGCTCGACCGTGGCCACCGTCGGAGCCACCCCCCGGTCGGACTTGACGTCGATGTTGAACCGCACCTGCGGCCACGCGCCGAGCACCTCGTCGAGGCGGGGCACCACGGCGGAGCCGCCGACCCGCACCGTGGCCAGGTCGGCCCAGCGCATCGCGCCCACCCGGCCGCGGCGCCCGGTGACCCGTTCCAGGGTGTCGTCGTGGAACACCACGGCCACCCCGTCGGCGGTGCCGTGCACGTCGGTCTCGACGTACCGGTAGCCCAGCTCGACCGCCCGGGCGAACGCGGCGGCGGTGTTCTCGTCGCCGTCGTCGGCGGCGCCGCCGCGATGGGCGAAGGCCAGCGGTGCGGGCGCGTCGAGGTAGGGGTGCGCGGTCGTGGGCACGCGGCGCAGTATGCCTGGCCACGGTGACCGCCCGGTGGCGGGCCGGCGGCCAGCCGGGTCGCCACCGTCGTCCACACCCCGGCCAGTACCCGCTGATGATTGCCGGATTCCGGACAGTGACCTTCTCGGTTCGACCGCAACCGGTCACGCTGCCCTGGTGATGGCGTGGACGAAACCCGTACCGCGACGCGACGACCCGACCTCGACGCCGGCGCCGCTGACGATCCGCCCGGTGCACCCGCTGCCCGGGCGCGTTGCGCCGCCGCGCCGCCCGGCGACCCGGAACCTTCCGACCGGGTTCGGGGCGCTGCTGGTCATCACGCTGGTGGCCGGCAGCCCCTGGGGATACGAGGTGATCCGGGAGCTGAGCGTCAACCTGCCCCGCACCGGCGGCCCGGCCGGCATCGTCACGACAGTGGTCGACGCGCTGCTGCTGGGGCTGTCCTGGCTGCGGTGGGGCATCCCGAACTCCTCGTCCAGCTACCAGCTCGCCCGCACCGCCCAGGTGGCGCTGTTCGTCCTGATCGCGCTGGTGATGTTGCGCAGGCTGGCCGCCGGCGGGGCGCCGTCCCGGGCGTACCGGTTCTTCGCCACCCTCGGTGCGACGGTCGTGGCGGCGGCGCTCGCCACGATCGGCGGCACCCTGGTGCACCTGGCCGTCGACAGCAGAATCTACGCCGGGTCGGCGATGCGTGCGGAACTGCTCAACGAACTGGTACGGGCCCTGCTGTGCGGCTTCGTCGTCGGCCTGCTGCTGGCGGCGGCGCCGGTCCCGACCGACCGTTCCCGGTCTGGGAGGCAACTGAGATGGTGATCCGGCAGGCCACCCCCGAGGACTCGACGGCGGGCCCGGCGGACGCCACGAGCGAGGCGACCCGCTACCTGTGCGTGGCGGCGCACACCGACGACACGTTCGCCGACTCGGCCCTGTCCGAGGTCTTCGACGACGAGCTTCGGGCGGTGGCGCCCTCGGTCGGCTTCGACCTGACCACCGTGCTGCGGCACTGCCTTGAGGCACGTCAGCGGCGCATCCGTCGCGACGCCGGCCTGCTCGTCGCCGGCAGCATGGCCCTGCTGCTGGCGCCGCTGTGGACGCTGCTGGCCGCGGCGGTGCTGGCGGTCGGCATGTCGCTGACCCGGGCCAACCGGCACGCACCGCTGGCCTCGGCGGCGGCACTGGTCGCGACGACTGTGGTGTCGCTGTGGCTGGTGGCGCAGTTCGCCGGGATCGACACCGACGGCGAGGACGGCACGCTCGACTGGATGATCGGCGTGCCGTGGCTGGCGCTGGTGGCCGGGCTGCTCGCCTACCTCATCCTCGTGCTGCACCTGCTGGGCACCCGGCAGCTGCTGGTGCAGCGGTTGCGGCGCGGTCACTTCCAGCCCGCGTCGCCCGGCACCGGCCCGGTGCCGCAGCGCCACGCCGCACGCCTGGCCCAGCTCGACACGGCACAGCACGGCAACGTGACGATCTACAGCGGGTACACGCCGTTCGTCGGGCACGGCGCACCGGTGGCCGGCTGGTCGTTCGCCCTGCCGATCCACCGGGCCGAGCAGCATCTGGCCGAACCGTCGACCGCGGTCACCGCCGACGACCCAAACGCCACCGCGCAGTTCGCCGTGGTGGATCTGATCGACCACGTACGGCGACGACTGGCGGCGATCCGCCTCGACCCGGCCGGCGACCCGCAGCTGAATCCGGAACGGCTCGCCGGGCTGGTGCTGGAGGATCGGGTGTTCGTGCACGGTGGGCTGCTGACCGACGATCCGCAGCTGCTGCCCGACCGCAGCCGGATGCCCCGGCAACGCTGGTCCGACGAGCAGCTGCGGGCGGTGGCGAGCCGGCCGCAGGGCGCCGCCCGGCACTTCCTGGGCGCTCTGGTGCCGTCCTGGGGCGGCGAGGTGGTGGCCTGCACGTTCCTGCACTTCTCCACCGATGGCCGGGTGCTCTACCTGGAGTGCGCCCGGACGTTGCTGGAGCCGCCCCGCATCGAGTACCACGACGTGGACCGGCTGACCGAGTGGATCCCGGTGCGTCAGTTCGTCCAGCTGTTCACCGCCGCCGCCGAGCAGTTGGTGCGTACCGCCTTCGGCGCGCCGGTACGCCTGGTACGCGACGGCGTCCAGGTGATGCGTCACCAGATCCGGCAGGCGCGGTCACGCCGGATGGCCCGCGACGACCTCGGCTACGACTACGGTGCCCGGGCCGGCATACGGGAGCTGGCCACCGGCACCACCTACCACAACTACTTCCAGGTGCTCGACGCCGCAAAGCATCTCAAGGTGGTCGAGCGGCACGTGCTGGCCGCCATCGTCGACTTCCTGGAGGACAAGGGTGTGGACACCGCCGAGTTCCGCACCCGGCAAACCATGATCCTCAACCAGGGCGTGATCCAGACCGGCGGCCTCAGCGTCGTCGGTAACCAGGCGGTGGGCGCCGGGGCGCGGGCGGAGCAGCAGAGCACCACCGAGCAGCCGTCAGCACAGGGCACGAGCCGTCGAGCCGGCACCGGGAGGCCGTCATGACCACGTCCGACAAATCGATCAACTTCGGTGTCCAGCAGTCCGGTGGGGTGAGCCAGGTCGGCAACCAGGCGGTGGGCCCGGGAGCACACGCGGTCGGTGGGAGCCTGTGGGCCACGGCGCCGGGGGTGGACGTGCCGGCGCTGGTGGCTGACCTGGTGCAGACGCTCGACCGGCACCGTGACGAGTTGCCGGAGCCGGCTCGGGCGGTGGCCGCGGAACTGCGGGTCCAACTGGCGCGGCCGGATCCGGAGCCGGCCCGGGTGACGGCGCTGTTGCAGCGCCTGGCGGCACTGGCCGCGCCGGTCGCGCCGGTGGCCTCGGCCGTGACGGAGGTGTTGCGGGCGGTGCAGCAGGCGACCTGAGCTCAGCCGGCGGCGGGGCGGCGCCGGTGTACCCGGCTGAGGTCGACCGGCCGGCTGGGGTCGACGTGGCGGGGGCCGTCGGGTTCGTCCGGCCGCAGCGGGGCGAGGGTGTCGGTGAGCGCGTCGATGATCCGGTCGGTGGCCCGGCGGGCCGCGCCGGGCGTGGCGCGCGGCGCCTCGGCCAGATCCACCGGGTCGCCGAAGTGCACCCGTACGGTCGGGCGGCGCACCAGCGCCCGAGCGACGCCGCGCAGCATCCCTTTCGGGGCCTGGTAGGGCAGCACCTCGTGGGATCCCCACTGGGCGACGGGGATGACGGGCGCGCCGCAGGCCAGGGCGAGGCGGGCGGCGCCGGTCTTGCCGCGTTCGGGCCACATGCCCGGGTCCAGGCCGATCCGCCCCTCCGGATAGACCAGGATCGGCGCACCGGCGGCGACCGCGGCGGCGGCGGCGTCCAGGGCCCGGTGCACCCCGTTGGTGCCCCGGTCGACGCGGATGTGCCCGGCGCTGCGCATCGCGCCCCCGATCAGCGGGGTGCGGAACAGCCCGCCGGTGGCCATGATCCGGGGCGCCACCCGGCGGGCCCGGCAGGCCGCGGCGAGCACGACCGGGTCGAACGGGCTGATGTGGTTGGCGGCCAGGATCAGCGGCCCGCCGCGCAGCCTGGCCGGGATGTCGCCGGTGACCTCCAGCCGGGCCAGCATCCCGACGACGACGCGGGCCAGCAGCAACGCGACGCGCCAGATCAGCGGCGGATGCCAGGGGGAGTGCGCTGCTTCCATCAGCGGCACATGGTCGCACGGCGGATCGGCGGCGCGGCGGCCAGGGCGGGCCGTACGGCAGGAGTGAGCAGGGTCATTGGTCCCGGTCCCGTTCGGGCCGCCCGCCCCTGCCGATTCGTGTACGACGCGCAGTAGTATTTACTACGTCTTGTAGTGCGAGTCCCTGGAGGTCGCAGGTGGACGCGTTGGACGTCGCCCGCTGGCAGTTCGGTGTCACCACCGTCTACCACTTTCTGTTCGTGCCGTTGACCATCGGCCTGTCCGTTCTGGTCGCCATCCTGCAGACACTCTGGCACCGCACCGGAGACGAGAAGTACCTGAAGCTCACCAGGTTCTACGGCAAACTCTTCTTGATCAACTTTGCCATGGGCGTGGTCACCGGCATCGTGCAGGAGTTCCAGTTCGGCATGAACTGGAGCGACTACTCCCGCTTCGTCGGCGACATCTTCGGCGCACCCCTGGCCATCGAGGCCCTGGTCGCGTTCTTCCTCGAATCCACCTTCATCGGCCTGTGGATCTTCGGCTGGGACCGCCTGCCCAAACACCTGCACCTGGCCAGCATCTGGGCCGCGGCCATCGGCACCAACCTGTCGGCGTACTTCATCCTCGCCGCGAACTCGTTCATGCAGAACCCGGTCGGCTACCGCTACAACCCGGAAACCGGACGCGCCGAACTGACCGACTTCCTCGCCGTGATGACCAACAAGGTCGCCCTGATCACCTTCCCGCACACCATCGCCGGCGCCTTCCTGGTCGCCGGGTCACTGCTGGTGGCCGTCGCCCTGTGGCACCTCATCCGCAACCGCGACAGCGCCGACACCCCCGCCTACCGCTTCGGCGCCCGCTTCGGCGCCTGGACCACCCTGATCGCCGCCGTCGTCGTCATCATCACCGGCGACATCCAAGGCAAGATCATGACGCAGGTGCAGCCGATGAAGATGGCCGCCGCCGAAGGGCTCTACGCCACCGAGAGCCCCGCCTCACTCTCCGTACTCACCGTCGGCAGCCTCGACGGCAGCCGCGAACTGTTCGCCCTCAAGATCCCGTACCTGCTGTCCTACCTCGGCACCGGCGACCCCAACGGCACCGTGCAGGGCATCAACGACCTCCAGGCCCGCTACAGCGCCCAGTACGGCGCCGGCAGCTACACCCCGATCATCCCGGTCACCTACTGGAGCTTCCGAATGATGATCGGCTTCGGGCTCGCCGCCGCCGCCATCGCCCTGCTGGTGCTCTGGACCCAGCGCAAGGGCCGCGTCGTCCCGAACAGCAAATGGCTGCTACGCGCCGGCCTGGTCATGCCGATCCTGCCGCTGCTGGCCAACTCATTCGGCTGGATCTTCACCGAGATGGGCCGCCAGCCCTGGATCGTCTTCGGCGAGATGCTCACCCGCGACGGCGTGTCCCGCAGCGTCTCCCTGACCGAGGTCCTCACCTCCTTCACCGCCTTCACCCTCATCTACGCCGTCCTCGCCGTCATCGAGGTGAGACTGCTGATCCGCTACGCCAGGGCCGGCGTACCCGACGTCACCCCGGCCCCCGAACCCGACGACACCGACGACGCCGAGCGCCCGCTCGCCTTCGCCTACTGAGTCCGGAGCCCACCGTGGAACTGACCACCATCTGGTTTCTCCTCGTCGCCGTGCTGTTCACCGGCTACTTCATCCTCGAAGGCTTCGACTTCGGCGTCGGCATGCTGCTGCCCGTGCTCGGCCGCGACGACAGGGAACGCCGCGTCATGATCAACACCATCGGGCCGGTCTGGGACGGCAACGAGGTCTGGCTGATCACCGCCGGAGGCGCCATGTTCGCCGCCTTCCCCGAGTGGTACGCCACCCTCTTCTCCGGCTTCTACCTGCCCCTGCTGCTCATCCTGCTGGCCCTGATCGCCCGCGGGGTGGCCTTCGAATACCGCCACAAGCGACTCGAGGCGTCCTGGAAACGCCGCTGGGACAACGCCATCTTCTTCGGCTCACTCGTCCCGGCGATCCTGTGGGGAGTCGCGTTCGCGAACATTCTGCGCGGCGTACCGCTGGACGCCGACCACGAGTACGTCGGCGGCCTGCTCAACCTGCTCAACCCGTACGCCCTGCTCGGTGGCGCGACCACCGCGGCGCTGTTCGCCACCCACGGCGCCGTCTTCGTCGCCCTCAAGACCGTCGGCGACATCCGCGGCCGGGCCGCCACGCTCGCCGTGCGCCTGGGCGTCGCCGCGGCGGTCCTCGCGGTGGCCTTCCTGAGCTGGACCCTGACCATCCGCTCCAGCGCGGCCGCCGTCGTGCTCGCCGTCGCCGCCGCCCTCGCGCTGCTCGGCGGTCTCGCCGCCGCCACGGTACGGCGGGAGGGCTGGGCCTTCACCGGCACCGCCGCCGCGATCGGTCTCGCGGTGGCCACCCTGTTCGCCGCCCTGTTCCCGAACGTGCTGCCCTCCACGCTGGACGCCGCCGGCACCCTCACCGCCACCAACGCCGCCTCCACCCCCTACACCCTCAAAATCATGACCTGGGTGGCGGTGTTCTTCACCCCGATCGTGCTGGCCTACCAGGGCTGGACCTACTGGGTGTTCCGCAAGCGCATCGGCGTGGCCCACATCCCCCAGCACTGACCGCCCGTCACGCCGTCGCCAGGGTCTGCTCGGCGCGGCGGCGCACCACGTCCAGCACCCGCGCCGCAGCGGCCAGGTCGTCGGTCGGAAGATCTGCCCACAGCCGGGCTCCGATCTCGACGGAAACCGCGGCGACCACCTGCTGCGCCTGCCGCCCGGTCGGCGTCATCGCGACCCGGGAGGCGTCGGAGGGCAGCGGCGCCACAAGCGTCGCCGCGATCAACTCGGCCAGCGTGGCGTGTGCCGTCGCGGTCGACACCTTCACCGCGTCGACCAGCCGACGGGCGGCCTCGACGCGGGGGAGCGGGGCATCGGCGGCAGCCAACGCGTTGAGCAGCAACGCCTGCGCGAAGGTCAACCCGAGCCGACCCAGTTCCCGCTCCAGCACCGCCCGGGTGGCGTAGTGGGTCCGGCCGAGGATCTGCCCGTTGAGGGTGATGGACATGTCGAACCCCTATCCATTGGTCTTGCCAACGTTGGCGGGGCCAACATAGCATTGATCGTGGGTGCCGCCAACGAAATCGCGTACAGTCCCCACATGGAGCACACCAGCGCCCCCACACCCAGTCGACTGCGCACCACACCCAGCTGGCTGCTCACCCAGACCGCCACCCACGCCGCCCGCCTCGTCACCGCCGCACTCGACACCCGCCACGCGCGCGGCTACCACTACCGACTACTGGCGACCCTCACCGAAACCGGCCCCGCCAGCCAGGCCGACCTCGGCCGACACAGCGGCATCGACCGCAGCGACATCGTCGCCACCCTCAACGACCTCGCCGACCGCCACCTCGTACGCCGCCAACCCGACCCCACCGACCGGCGCCGCAACATCGTCCACATCACACCCGCCGGCCAACGCGAACTCACCCACCTGCAACACGCCCTCGACACCGCCCAGGACGCCCTGCTCGCCCCACTGAACCCCACCGACCGCCACGAACTCGTCCGCCTCCTCGACCTCCTGCTCACCCACCACAGCGAACCGGAAGGCTGACCATGGCCCGCAACCACCACTACGCCACCACCGTCACCTGGACCGGCAACCTCGGCACCGGCACCAGCGGCTACCGCGACTACCGACGCGAACACGACATCACCACCGACGGCCCGCCACCCATCCCCGGCAGTTCCGACCCCACCTTCCACGGCGACCGGAACCGCTGGAACCCCGAACAACTCCTCCTGGCCGCCCTGTCCCAGTGCCACATGCTCGCCTACCTGCACCTGTGCGCCGACAAAGGCATCATCGTCACCGACTACGTCGACCACGCCACCGGCACCATGACCACCGACAACACCGGAAACGGCCACTTCACCGAGGTCACCCTGCGACCCCACGTCACCGTCGCCGACCCCACCACCACCGACACCGCCGCCGCGCTGCACGACGACGCCCACCACACCTGCTTCATCGCCAACTCGGTCAACTTCCCGGTCCACCACGAACCGGTCACCACCACCTGAACAGCCCACGCACGAAACCGCTCGACCGCACCACCACGACCGCTATCGTCGGCCCGTGCCCGACGTGCGTGAACTCACCCCCGACGACCTGGACGACGCCTGGCAACTCGGCCGGCTCGCCTTCGGCTCCGACCCACAACCACCCACACCACCAGACCCCGCCGGCCGCACCTCCTACGGCGCCTTCGACCCCACCGGGAAACTCATCGGCAAGGCCATCGACCTGCACGACGAACAATGGTGGAGCGGACACGCCGTGCCCACCGCAGACGTCGCCGGCGTCGCCGTCGCACCCGAGGCACGCGGCGCCGGAGTGGGCCGTGCCCTGCTGAGCACCCTGCTCCGCGCCGCCCGCGACCGCGACGCCGCCGTCAGCGCGCTGTTCCCCACCACCGCCGCCCCCTACCGCGCCTGCGGATGGGAGATCACCGGCCAACTACGCACCCTCGACCTGCCCACCGCCAGCCTGCCCCGACACCGCACCGACCCGCGCCTGACCGTCCGCGCCGGCACCCCCGCCGACCTGCCCGCCACCGCCGAGCTCTACCGACGCGTCGCCCACCACCGCAACGGCCTGCTCACCCGCACCCACCCCCGATTCGCCGCCACCGACGAACTGCCCTACGACGGACTCACCCTCGTCGAACACGACGGACACCTCGCCGGATACGCCGGCTGGAACCGTGGCCGCGGCTACGGCCCCGACGCCGTCCTCACCGTGGAAGACATCCTCGCCACCACCGCCGACGCCGCCCAAGCCCTCGTCGGCGTCCTCGCCAGCTGGCACAGCGTCACCCCGACCCTGCGCCTGGCCCCACTACCCGGCGACACCGTCAGCCTGCACCTGCCCCTGGAACGCGCCCGCGAACACGAACGCGACGCCTGGATGCACCGACCCGTCGACGTCGTCCGCGCCGTACAGGCCCGCGGCTGGCCCACCCACACCCACGGCCAGGTCACCTTCACCCTCACCGACGACCTCGCCGACTGGAACACCGGCACCTGGCAACTCACCGTCGCCGACGGCCACGCCGACCTGCACCGCACCACCGACGAAGCCGACCTGCACCTGACCGTACGCGGCTTCGCCCGCCTCTACACCGGCACCGCCACCGCCCGCACCCTCGCCGAAACCGGCCTGCTGCACCACCGCACACCCGACCCGGCCGCCCTGGACCTGCTCGCCGCCGGACCCACCGCCCACCTCATCGACTACTTCTGACAAACGCCGGTGGCCCGGCCCGGCACCCCCATGCCGGACCGGGCCACCGGTCGGATCGAAACCCTCAACCCGCCTCGCGCAACTCCGCCAACCGCGCCTCGATCTCCGCCAACTCCGCGCGCAACTTCTCCGCCTGCCGCTCCGCCTCCGACCGCTCCGCAGCCAGGATCTGCTCCACCGCCTCATGCACGCCCGGCACATCCACCAACGCCACCATCCGCAGCGCCTCCGCCGGCTTGAGCACGTACGGCTTGGCCAACACCTTCCCACCCTGCTGCGCCGCGACCGTCCACTCGCCCTCGGCATAGGCCAACGTGACCGTCAACCCCGCCGGCCCCTTCGGCTTCGCCGCCTTCACCGCCCGCCGAGCCGGCTTCGCCTCCACCTTCGACCCCACCGGCTCGTCCACCCTCGGCTCCTCCCGACCCGACTGCTCATCCCGACCCGGCTCCTCCCGGCGCTGCTGCGGCACCCGGTCCAACACGAACTCCGGCCCCACCACCGCCGGCTCGGCCGGCGTCGACTCCACCTTCGGCTCCGCCGCCCGTCGACCCGCACCCCGCGGCGCCACCGCCACATCGGCGGGGGAGAAGGGCAACTCGTCCCGCCCGAACCGCACCACCACGAACTCGTCGGACTGCGCCGGATCGGTCAAATCCACCACCTGACCCAACTGACCGGCGATCTGACCAGCCGCCGCCGTGAACACCACCTTCGGCTTACGGCCCGCGGCCAACGCCTCCCGGATGCCGCGCACCTCGTCCTCGGACAAACCCTGACCAGCGGCACCCATCGCCCACCCTCATTCCTCGTACACGTGTTCAACCGCCTGCCTTGATACCAGCCGCCGGCGACAACCCGAAGATCAGCCCCCCAACGCCCGCAACGCCCGATCGGCGTGCTCGCTCATGCTCAACTCGCTGCGCACCACCTCGACGACCCGCCGATCGACCCCGATCACGAACGTCATCCGCCGCGTGCTCAACGGCCCCAACGGCAACCGCCGCCGCACCCCGAACCGGTCGGCCACCACACCGTCCGGATCCGACAACAACGGATAGTCGAACCCGTGCAGCCGCGAGAACTCCGCCTGACGCTGCACCGGATCCCGACTGATGCCCACCCGCTGCGCCCCGACCGCCGCGAACTCCGCCGCCAGATCCCGGAAATGACAACTCTCCGCCGTGCACCCCCGCGTCATCGCCGCCGGATAGAAGAACAACACCACCGGACCCGCCGCCAGCAACTCCGTCAACCGCCGCGGCCGACCCGTCTCGTCCGGCAACTCGAAATCCTCGACGACATCCCCGACACCCACACCCGCCACAAGCCCTCCCATCGACACCGTGTCCGCGAGCGTAAGCCATTACCCACCACCGGCCGTGCGCTCGACCGCAACGCGCTACCCGCCACCGCGACCACGCCGGTAACGTCCCCGACACCGGCTCGGGGCAGGGGAGAGGTCCATTGGCAAACGCCACCATCATCACCGGCGGCAACCGCGGCATCGGCGCCGCCACCGACGCCCTCACCATCGGCCTGGCCAAGGAACCCGCCCCCCGCGGCATCCGCGTCAACGCCGTCGCCCCCGGCATCATCCGCACCGACATCCACGCGCTGTCCGGCCAACCCGACCGGCCCGACCGCGCCGCCGGCCGGATCCCACCCGGCCGCCCCGGCGAACCCGACGAGGTCGCCGCCGCCGTCGCCTGGCTGCTCAGCCCCGACGCCTCGTACACCACCGGCGCCATCCTCCGCGTCGCCGGCGGCCTCTGACCGCCCATGCCCGCGCTCGTGCCACCGGCCCTGCCACCCGGCAGCCTGCACCGCCACCGACAACCCACCATCGACGCCGACGGACTGCGCCTGCGCCCCTGGCGACCCGGCGACCGCCCGGCCGTCCTCGCCGGCTACGCCGACCCCGCCATCCAACGCTGGCACTGCCGCACCATGACCGACGACGAGGCCGACACCTGGGTCGCCTCATGGCCATCACGGTGGCAGGCCGAGAGTGGCGCAGGCTGGGCCGTCACCGACAGCAACGGCGTCCTCGGCCAGATCAGCCTGCGCCGGCTCGACCTCGCCAGCGGCATCGCCGAGGTCTCCTACTGGGTCCTGCCGTACGCCCGTGGCCGGCACGTCGCGAGCCGCGCCCTCATGGCTCTCACCACCTGGGCGTTCGACACCGGACTGCACCGCCTCGAACTCAACCACTCGACGGCCAACCTCGCCTCGTGCGCCGTCGCCCGGCGCGCCGGCTACCCGGCAGAGGGGACCGCCCGCCGCGAAGGCCACCACGCCGACGGCTGGCACAACACCCACCGCCACGCCCGCCTGCGCACCGACCCACCTCACGAGTGAGGCCCTCATTCGATAATGCACATTATGTAAAGCTAAGAGGTTGAGCCCTGCCCTGACCCGCGTCGAGCAGAGTGTTGATGTTGGCGATGACGCCGTTCTGCACGTCGATGACGAGCAGAGCCGTGTCGGGGGTGTTGGTAAGAACCACGACACCCAGGGCCAAAAAATCGATGCGCAGCCGGCTGCCCGTCGTGTACGGGCGTGGCGTCGGCGCCGTACCGTGGTCGGCGGTCACGGTCAGTGGATGCAACGGGTCGGCGGCGACGTTGACCGTATTTCTGGTCCGGTGAAACCCGGCTGGCGCGGATAGGCGATCATGTACTGATGCCTCCATCGATCCTGATTGTGGGTGCCGGGATGGCCGGCCTCGCCGTTGCACGGGCACTACGCGCACGGAACATTCCCTTCGACATCATCGATCGAGCTCACCGGGAGACCGGGGCCGGGATCTTTCTGCCCGCAAACGCCGTGCGAGCCCTGGACGAGCTCGGCGTCTCCGCTCTCGGTCACCCGGTCACCCGGATGCGCCTGCTTGACCAGCGCGGCAAACGCCTACTGGACTTGCCGTTCGACACGATCTGGGGCGACACCGGGCCGTGCGTGGCGGTCGAGCGGACAGAGCTGCATCGCGTCCTTGCCGAGGGAGTGCCGGTAAGGTACGGCGTCGAGTATCCCGCCGCTGTCGAGGGCACGTACGACCTTGTTGTCGGTGCCGACGGCATCCGTTCCGTGGTTCGCGGCACTTCCGCGCCTCGGCCGAGCGGGTTGGTAGGGTGGCGTTTCCTCGCCGAATCGGGGGCACCCGCCGGTGAGTGGGCGGCTTGGCAGGGCCACAAACGGACCTTCCTCGCCGTTTCCCTCGGTGGCGGTCGGGCCTACTGCTACGCGGACGCCGATGCGGTCCCGGCGGGCGACTGGCGTGAACTCTTCGCCGACTTCACCGACCCGGTGCCAGCCCTGGCAGCCCAAGGCGGAGACGCCCACTTTGGACCGATTGAACAAGTTGAGCCGGTCTATACCGCTGGACCTGGCAAGGTGCTGATCGGGGATGCGGCGCATGCCTTCTCGCCAAATATGGCCCAGGGTGCGGCGCTAGCTTTCGAGGACGCCTTGGTCCTCGCAGAGCTACTGGACAGGCAGCCGATCGAAGCGGCCGTTCGCGATTTCGCGGCCCGCCGGCTCCCACGGGCGAAATGGGTGCGCGACAACACGCGCCGGCGTGACACGGCCCGGCTGCTCCCGCCGCCGATCCGCAACACACTGTTCCGGCTGGCCGGCGAGCGCATCGTCGTCGCGAACTTCCGCCCGCTGCGGGATCGACCCTGAACTTGAGCAACCAGCGTCCCGCCGAGCACCAAGACCCCGACCTCGAACCACTCGACCTCAACGAGGCTTTTCGCTCATCGCCTGGATCAGTGGCCGCTGTGTGGTACAGCTGGGCGATCAACTCGGCCCATTCATCGACTGTCTTGCGCGTGATGTCGGTCATGCCCGCAGGTATGTCCGGCCCGGTGGCGTCAGCGTGTCGCTCCCGGCTTCGCGGCCGCGGCACGCTGGTCCCCTCTCCCGAGCCCCACGAGGAACGCGAAAGTCATGCATAATATTGCTTATGCATGACAAACGGGATGAATCGGTAGTCGCGCTGATCGAGGAGTTCCTGACCGCCCGGGCCACCCGCAAGCCCTCCCCCCACACCCAGGCCGCCTACCGGCGGGATCTGAACGCTGTGGCCGCGCTCGCCGCGGAGTTGTCCACCCCTCCCCTCCCCCTGGGCGGCCTGCCGGTCGACGCGCTCTCCCCCAGACTGATCCGAGCCGCGTTCGCCCGCTTCGCCGCCGGCCGGGCCGCCAGTTCCGTCGGTCGGGCCTGGTCGACCTGGAACGGCTTCTTCTCCTTCCTCGTCGCCGAGCAGGTGGTGCCCGGCAATCCGATGCCGGCCGTGGGGCGTCCTCGGGCTCCGCTGCCGACGCCCAAGCCGCTGCGCGGTGAGGACACCCCCGAACACCTGCTCACCTCGGCCGCCCGCGCCGAGGGGCGGCAGCGGGATCCGTGGCCGGAGCGGGACGTGGCGGTGCTGGCGTTGGCCCTGTGCGCGGGGCTGCGACTGGCGGAGTTGCTGGCGTTGCGGGTCGGTTCGCTCGACGGCCGCCCCGGCGAGCGACGGCTGGAGGTGGCCGGCAAGGGTGGGCGTCCCCGGGTGCTGCCGGTCGAGCCGGATCTGGACGCGCTGCTGGCGAGCTATCTGGACAGCCGGGCCCGCCGCTTCGGCGCCCGTACCGTGCGCCAGGTGGCGCCGCTGCTGGTGGACCGGCAGGGTGAGCCGCTGCGCCGGGGTGGTCTGCAGTATCTGGTGGAGTCCTGCTACCGGCGGGCCGGGATCGGTGACCGGGTGCCGCGTGGGGCGCGGTTGCACGCGCTGCGGCACACGTTCGCCACCCGGTTGGCCGAGGATGGCGCCGGGGCTGCGGAGATCATGCGGCTGTTGGGGCACGCGTCGTTGACATCGTCGCAGACGTACATCGAGGTGACGTCGGGGCAGCAGCGGGAGGCGGCGCGGGCCAACCGTACGTACCGGGCGTTGGCCGGGTTGTTGCCGGCTCCGGTCTAGTGCCGTGACCACGAACGTTCACGGTGTTGGGTGACACGCCGTGGGGCCTGTCGGCTGGGCGATGGCGGGACGGTCAGTCTGTAGCGGTGGCAGATCCTGTACGCGTGCGGCGGCTGAGTGATCAGGAAGGTCAGCAGCTGCTCAGAATCACCCGCCGGGGAACCGGTTCCCCGATCCGACTGCGGCGGGCGATGGTCGTGCTCGCCTCGGCCGGCGGGAACACAGTGCCGGCGATCGCCCGCCTCGTCCAGGCCGACGAGGACACGATCCGGCAGGTCATCCACCGGTTCAACGAGATGGGGATGGCCTGCTTGGACCCTCAGTGGGCGGGTGGCCGTCCCCGCCAGATCAGTAGCGACGAGGAGCAGTTCATCGTCGAGACGGCCAATCCCCCCCCCGAGAAACTGGGGCGGCCGTTCACCCGCTGGAGCGTGCGCAAGCTCGCCGACCACCTGCTCAGATGCCACCCGCCGGATCCGTATCGGGCGGGAACGGCTGCGGCAGATCCTGCACCGGCACAAGATCACCTTTCAGCGGACCAAGACGTGGAAGGAGTCCACCGACCCGCACCGCGACGCCAAACTCGCCCGGATCGAGTACGTCACCAGCCGCTTCCCGCAGCGGGTGTTCGCCTTCGACTCGGTGGGAGACGACCAGCTCTGGGGCGTGGTCCGGCGGCGCAAGAGCGCGGCGAACACCCTCGCCGCACTCAAGTCGATCCGCGCCGCACGCCCGGACGGGGCACCGATCTACGTCATCCTGGACAACCTGTCCGCACACAAAGGCCTCAAGATCCGCAGGTGGGCGGCCCGGAACAAGGTCGAACTCTGCTTCACGCCGACCTACGCATCCTGGGCCAACCCGATCGAGGCCCAGTTCGGGCCACTACGCACCTTCGTCATCGCCGGATCGAACCACCCCAACCACCCCGCGCTGACCCGGAAACTGCAGGCCTACCTGCGCTGGCGCAACGCCAACGCCCGCCACCCCGACGTCCTGGCCGCCCAGCGCCGCGAACGCGCCCGCATCCGCAGCGAACGACAACGACGCTGGGGCCAACCCGCCACCCGAGCAGCCTGACCCCAACACCGTCAACGTTCGTGGTCACGGCACTAGTCGGCTTCGGTGCGTGCCGCGCGTAGCGCGTGGGCGCGCCGGCGCGTCGGGCTGGCGAACGCTGCAATGCCGGCGATTAGGATCGTGATGCTGACCGCCCAGGATGTCGGCTCGTTGTCGTGGCGGGCTGGCCAGTCGAGCGGCGGAAGGTCAGCGCCGGTGCCGGCGACGACCAGACCGGTGGTGAACAGCGTGGTGGGAATCGTCCAGCCCATGCTGAGGCGGAAGGCGGCGGCTCCGAGGAGGGAGTAGCCGAGCAGGCCGAGGTAGTTGCGTATTGCGCCGGGCTCGGTGATGGTGCCGATGAGCGGTTGGGCTGCCCATGCGACCAGTCCGGCGCCGACCAGGACGGCCACGGTGAGGTAGAGCAGGTCGTGGAGGTCCACGCGGTGAACGGCGAGGTGCTCCTCCAGGGGCAAGGCTGACCAGGCCACCGCTGTGGTGAGGTAGGCGGTGAGTGCGGGCAGGACCGCGGCCCACGGCAGCGGGACCGGCTCGGTGGCGCCGATGAGGAGGTGCTGGCCCCCGAGTCCGCGGGAGACAACTGCGACGGCGATGAGGGCCAGCAACAGCGGCACTGCTCGTCGGGACTTCAGTAGTAGGCGGGGGCCGGTCATGTGAACGACTGCGGAGTCAGGGAGCAGGTGCGGACTGCGTTGGCGTGGGCGGTGATCCACTGCTGCTGGCCTGTCATTGACAGGTTGAGGAAGCGGGCCTTGGCCTGTTGGTGTCCGGGGTCGCGTGGTGTGAACAGGTTCTCGTCGCCGACGGCCCAGGCGACGAGGAGTTGAGCCATGGCGTGAGCGGTTCTGTCACGTTGGGGCCCGTGGCCGCAGGAGTCGACGCCGAGAGCGGCGATGGCGATGTCGAGGCTCGCGCGGTCGTAGTGATGGGTGGCGGGTGCGTCGAGGGCGTACGCAATCGCGCCGGGTGTAGGCTGGCCGCCCACGCCTCGGGGTCGCTGCTCTACCCGGCTGATGGCGAACGGCGTGGGGGCCAGACGCTGGCTGATGGCCTGTGCTCGCTGACTGATCGGCGTGAGGCTGGTGGCGAAGGCGGGATGGATACACACCTCTGGCGAGCTGCCCGAACAGGACCAGATGATGTGGCGATTCACATCGACGTAGCGGCCGTTCTCGCCGATCACTGTCGCGGCGCCGCTGAGGGCCAGAGCCAGGGACGCCCCGATCGCCGGGATCACCACCCGAGTCGAGGAGCGTACCTTGGCGGCGACCAATGCCAGGGCCAGGAACCCCAGGCCGGTGAACCACAGCAGTTGTCCCCGCATGGTTGGGGTGTGCGGTGCGCTGAACGGCGGGATCAGCTCGATGGTGAACGGGAACAGCGCATACCAGGTGCCGTACTGCCCGAGGTTCCAGGTTGTGGCCAGGTAGGTGACCAGCGCGGCGGCGAACGGGGTGAACCGCCCCGGCAGGAGCACGCCCACGCCGTAGGCGAGCGCTACGGTTGCGGCGAACCCGATCCCGGCTGAGGCCAGCCACCACCAGAAAGGACCACCCCACGTTGCGGCATTCGCCGTGGACAGCAGCGTCACCGCTGCGACCAGGGCGTAGGCCACGGTGGCGCAGGCCACCAGTACGCCTGCCTCGACTAGTGGCGCCTGCGCTGGGTCGCGTCCCGCCAGCAGCCAGGCGTGGCGTGCGCCGCGGCGCTGTGATCGGCCTCCCGCCCACGCGGCCGTGCCCACCGCCAGCGGGGCCATCAGTACCGGGGCGCTTGTCACCGCGCCGGTGGCGTAGGCCCAGACCGTGTCCGTGTCCTTGTCCAGTTGGGCGCGGGACATGAACACGCCGACTGCTATCAAGACAGGCAGGATCCACAAGCCCGGCCCTCGGCGCAGCTCGATGCGGAGCGGGGTCACACGCACACCACCGGCTGTCGCAGCGCGGTGAGGTAGCCGCGCTCCAGATCACTGTCCCCGTCCACCCCCGGCCTTGCGAGCCCTTCCAGCTCGCAGACCGTGCCGGTGAAAACCACCGCACCCTCATTGAGAACGATGATGGTGTCCGCAACATGCCGAGCATCGTCTACCACGTGCGTACTGACCAGCACAGCGGCCGAGCCGGCGACCTTCCGCAGGACACGGCGCAGCTCGATGCGCTGCCGGGGATCAAGACCGGCCGCTGGCTCGTCGAGAATGACCAGCTCCGGCTCGTGCACCAGCGCTTGCGCGATACCGGCCCGGCGCAACAGTCCGCCCGACAGGCTCCCCATCCGTGACCCGGCTCGACCGGACAGGCTCATCAACCCGAGAACCCGATCCACCTTCGCGCCGATGTCTCGCCTCGGAACGTTCTTCAGCCAGGCTGCGTAGGCGATAGACTCCCGGACGGTGTAGCCGGGATAGTGCGACACGACCTGCGGCAGAAACCCGATCTGCGCCGCGACAGCCCGAAGGCCGCCACGACGCAGCACATCATGACCAAGAACGCGAAGGCTCCCTGCCTCCGGACGCTTGAGACCCACGATGGTGTGCAGCAGAGTCGTCTTCCCGGCGCCATTCGGCCCCAACAGCACCGTTACGCCGCGCGGGACCACGACATTGAGATCGCGAAACACATTCCGCTTCCCATACCGCTGCGTCAATCCGTGCCCAGTGATTGGATCACCCATCGTCGGCCCTCGCTCGCGTCAGCAGGTGGCCACCTGATAGTGGTAGGAGTCATTGTAGGTCGTGTTGGCCGTGAAGAACGACCGACCATAGTAGTAAGCGATTCGTCCGCCGTCGCAGCTGCTGGTCGAAGCATAGTAGTACGTGCCCGTCCAGTAGTCGTCGTAGCTCGATACCACCGGGTCGGGTGAGAGGGCCACGTCTCTCTTGATCTCGACCCGGAAGGTTCGGGTCACGGACGTCTGACAAAACGCGTCGTTGACAGCAGTCATGTAGCCAGAATCCTGGTAGAAGGAAATCTCCCCCTGGACGCAGCCTTGAGGATCCGCCCATGCCGGGCTTGCAACTGCAATAGTGGAAAGCCCTAGGGTGGCCGCCATCACGGCTGCCGTTGATCGCCTCATGCGATTCTCCGATCATTGTTGACGGAAGCGCACGCGTGGTCGTAACGATGACTAGTCGAAATCACCCAAGCACTTTCAGTTGCCAACGTCAATGCGGCATGCGTTTGCTGCCTTCCATTTGCAGAACTCGGAAGTCGCACTTCTCCAGAAATGCGTGCGAAAATCCGTCAGCAACGACGACAGCAGCCTGCCCCTGGGTGGCGCCGCAGCCGGCCTACCAATCACTCATGGCGCCCGAAGAACCTGCCGATCATGGCAAAGCGCCAACAGGTGGCACCGCGAGAAGGTGCCGATCATGTCCACGAAAGCCTGACGCCAACCGTCCGCTCGGCCACGGTGGTTCCCAAACAACCCGCCCGCCCGGTGCCGAAACAGGGCGTCGAACTCAGAGGGTGGGGGCGGCGACCGTGGGTTACGGATCAGGGGCGCGTGCCGAGGTCGACGACCAGGGGGCGGTGGTCGGAGATGGTGGACAGCGGGGTGCGCACGGCGGTGGCCGGGGGTAGCTGGTCGAAGCCGTGCCGGTCGGCGAGGATGTGGTCGAGCTGGACGCGGGGGTGCGCGGCGGGGTAGGTGGGCCGGCGGGCCAGCGAATGCCAGCCGGAGGCGGCGCGGGTGGCCCAGGCGGGCAGGTTCAGGTCGCCGAGCAGGATGCGCGGGGCGGGTAGGGCGCGTAGGGCGCGGATGACCTGTCGGAGTTGCCGGACGTTCCAGCCGGCGACGAAGGACAGGTGGGTGGCGGCGACGGTGACCGTGCCGTGGGGGGTGTCCAGCACGGCGGCGAGGACGACGCGGGGTTCGTCGCGGAGCAGGATGAGGCCGCCGCCCGGGCCGGGCACGTAGACCGGGGAGCGTACCGGGGCGGGGTGTAGCCGGGTGATCCGCCAGCTGGTGACGGGGTGGCGGGAGATCAGGCCGACGCCGTAGCGGGGTTCGCCGTGGCCGTCGTCGTCGTGGGTGAGGGGGCGGAACTTTTCGCCGGGGGTGCCGACGATGGCGGCGGCGAAGTGGTGCTCGGGTGCGCCGAGGGCCTGGGCGGCGATGGCGGTGAGGTCGAGGTTGCCGCTGCGGGACTGGTCGCGGTCGACTTCCTGGAGGGCGAGGATGTCGGCGTCGAGGGCGGCGACGGCGGCGGTCAGTCGGGCCGGGTCGACCAGGCCGTCGGTGAGGGACCGGCCGTGCAGCAGGTTGAACGTGGCCAGGCGCACGCTGTCACCTTAGCGACGGCGTGGGAAAGTTGCCCGATGCTGCGGGCGTTGTGCTGTTCGATGCTGGTGTTTGTGGCGGTTGCCGGGGTGGGGATGTGGGTGCGGCGTCGTCGGGGCCGGTGAGGCTGGCCACAGCCGGCGGCGTGGGTGGGGTGCCGGTGGGAAGAATCCCTGGTCGTGGAGTTGGACCCGGTGACCGTGGTGACGTTGCTGACTGCCGCTGCCCTGGCGGGTTGGGTGGACGCGGTGGTGGGTGGCGGTGGGTTGCTGCTGTTGCCGGCGTTGTTGGTGGCGGCGCCGGGGTTGCCTCCGGCGACGGCGTTGGGGACGAACAAGTTGGCGGCGATCGCCGGAACGTCGACGGCGGCGGTGGCGTACGCCCGTCGTACGCGCATCGACTGGGCGGTGGCGGGGCCGGCGGCGGCGTTGGCGGTGGTGTGTGCGGGCCTGGGTGCGGCGTTGGCCGGGGCGGTGCCGCCGTCGGCGTACCGGCCGGTGGTGCTGGTGGTGCTGGTGTCGGTGGCGTTGTTCGTGGTGCTGCGTCCGGCGATGGGGGTGCTGGCGGTGCCGCAGCGGCGTACCCGGGTGCGGGTGGTGGTTACGGTGCTGGTCGCCGGGGTGGGCATCGCCGCGTACGACGGGCTGATCGGTCCGGGTACGGGCACGTTTCTGGTGCTGGCGTTCACCGCGCTGGTGGGTGCGGATTTCGTGCACGGTTCGGCGATGGCGAAGGTGGTCAACGCGGGTACGAACGCCGGTGCCCTGGCGGTGTTCGCGGTGACCGGGCATGTGTGGTGGCTGCTGGGCGCGGCGATGGCGGTGTGCAACATCGCGGGGGCGTCGGTGGGGGTGCGGATGGCGTTGCGGCGTGGTTCGGGGTTCGTGCGGGCGGTGCTGCTGGTGGTGGTGCTGGCGTTGGTGGCGAGGTTGGGCTATGACCAGTGGGTGGCCGGGTGAGTGTGCCGGCGCGGTGCGTGTGATCATCGGCGGGTGGTGGTGCGTGCGGAACACGATCGGGCGGTCCTGGCGGGTCTGCTGAGCCGGGATCCGGTGTTGCACGCCTACCAGCTGGGCGATCTCGACGACTTCTTCTGGCCGTACACGTCGTGGTTCCGGCGTGGCGAGTCGGTGGTGTTGCTGTATCACGGTGCGGTGCCGCCGACGCTGCTGGCGTTCGCGCGGCCGGCGCAGGTAGGTGCGGTGGGGGCGTTGCTGGGTGAGGTGACGCCGGTGCTGCCGGCGCGGTTGTACGCGCACCTGTCCCCCGGCCTGGAGTCGGCGTTGGTCGCCGCGTTCCGGGTCACCGGGGCGGGGGCGCATCGGAAGATGGTGTTGGCGGATCGGGAGCGGTTGGCGGCGGTCACGCCGGCCGGTGAGGTGCTGGGTCGGGCGGATCTGCCACGGTTGCACGAGTTGTACGCGGCGGCCTACCCGGGTAACTGGTTCGACTCGCGGATGGTGGACACCGGCCGGTACGTGGGCATTCGTGATGGTGAGCTGCTGGTGGCGGTGGCGGGGGTGCATGTCGTCTCCCCGGAGCACCGGGTGGCGGCGGTGGGGAACGTGACGACCCGGCCCGGCTGGCGGGGTCGGGGGTTGGCGGGGGCGGTGGTGGCTCGCCTGTGTGGGCTGTTGGCCGCCGAGGTCGACCATGTGACGTTGAATGTGGCGGCCGGCAATCCGGTGGCGGTGCGGTTGTACGAGCGGTTGGGGTTCACCCGGGTGGCCGACTACGGCGAGTTCACGCTTGTGGCGCGGGGCGCGCAGGACGTGTCTCGGGTGGCTGGTTCAGCCGCGGCGGGAGGAGTCGAAGCGGCCGGCGCGGATCTCGCGTAGGGCGCGGCGGCGGGTGTCGCCGCGCAGGGTGTCGACGTAGAGGCGGCCGGCGAGGTGGTCGGCCTCGTGTTGCAGGGCGCGGGCGAGGAAGCCGCTGCCGGCGATGGTGAGGGGTTCGCCGTGCTGGTCGTAGCCGTGGACGGTGGCGTGCAGGGCGCGCGGGGTCGGGAAGTACAGCCCGGGGATGGACAGGCAGCCCTCGTCGTCGTCCTGTAGCTCGTCGGACAGCTCCAGAGTCGGGTTGATCATGTGGCCGCGGTGGCCGTCGGCGTCGTAGACGAAGACCTGGGCGTTGACGCCGATCTGGGGGGCGGCGACGCCGGCGCGGCCGGGCGCGCCGAGCAGGGTGTCCATCAGGTCGGTGACCAGGGTGCGCAGTTCGGCGTCGAAGCTGGTGACCGGTTCGCTGGGGGTGCGGAGCACCGGGTCGCCGATGATTCGGATGTCCCGCATCGTCATGTCGGCAAGGTTATCGGGCGGTGGCCGTGGGTGGGGGTGGGTGGGGGTGGCTCGGTTCAGCGTCCGGTGAGGGCGGCCCGTACCGGGGTGGTCTTGGCGGCGGCTTCGGCGACCTCGGCGGCGGGGTCGCTGTCCCAGGTGATGCCGCCGCCGGCCCAGACGTGTAGGGCGTTGCCGTCGGCGGCGGCGGTGCGGATGGTCAGGCCGAGGTCGATGTGGTCGGGGCCGATCCAGCCGAGGGCGCCCATGCTGGCGCCGCGGCCGACGGGTTCGAGGGCGGCGATGTGGTCGAGGGCGGCGAGTTTCGGTGCGCCGGTGACCGAGCCGCCGGGGCAGACGGCGCGTAGCAGGTCGGCCAGGCCGAGTCCGTCGGCGATGTCGGCGCGGATGGTGGATTCGGCCTGCCACAGGTCGCACCAGCGGCGTACGGCGAACAGGTCGTCGACGCGGACGCTGCCGGTGCGGGCGATTCGGGCCAGGTCGTTGCGTTCCAGGTCGACGATCATGATGTGTTCGGCGCGTTCCTTCGCGGAGGCGAGCAGGTCGGCGCGGCCGGTGGTGGTGGCCGGTCGGGTGCCTTTGATGGGTCGGGTGGTGAGGGTGCCGTCGCGTACCTCGATGAGGGTTTCCGGGCTGGCGCAGCCGATGGCCCAGCCGGGGCCGGTGAGTACGCCGCCGTAGCGGGCGCCGGGTAGGCGGCCGAGGCGGGTCAGGGCCGGCAGTGGGTCGCCGGTGTAGGGGGCGCTGGCGTGGCCGACGAGGTTGACCTGGTAGACCTCGCCGCGGCCGATGGCGCTGCGGGTCGCGGTGACCGCGTCGGCGTGCTGGCGGGGGGTCCAGCTTTCGGTCCAGGTGCCGCGCCACCAGGGTGGTGGTGGGCCGGGGTGGGTGGTGCTCGCGTCGGTGTGGGCGTAGACGACGACGGCCACCTCGGGCAGGTCGGCGGGGTTGGGTGCGCCGGGTGGGCCGCCGGCGAGCAGGGCCGCGGCGGTGGCGGAGAGGTAGAGGGCGGCCCCGCAGATCCCGTGCTGGTGGTGGTGGCGCGCCGGGCGGGCCAGGTCGGGTAGTCGCAGGCCGTGGTCGGCGAGGAACTGTTCGGCGTACGCGGCGGGGTCGCCGCCGTCGGCGGGGCGCCACTGCCAGCGGGCCCGTTCGACGAGCCGGCCGCGGCAGGACGCGGGAACCGCGGGTGGATCGACAACCATCCGTGGGAGCGCTTCCAGGACGTCTGGGCGGTTCATGCTCATCCGTTCAGCGGATTTCCCGCGCACCACGCGCATACCTGCTCGATGCGGCGCGCTTTCGCTTGGTACTGTGCGTCACTGGTCATGTGAACCATGACACAGTGCCCCCACAGTCCGGAGAACCCGATGTGCCAGCACCAACCCACCTGTCCCTCCGCCGAAGCCACCGACCGGGAAGCCGCCAGGGTCATCGCCTGCTTCCGTGAACAGGGCTGGAGCCTGCTCTGCAACGGAGTCATCGTCTTCGAGGACACCGGCGAGCTGCTGCCCGACGGCAGCAGCATCGCACCGCACCGAGGCCCCGCCCGACACGCTCTCGCCGCCTGAGGCGACATCACGATCCGTCACGACTTCATTTTCCGCGCCGACCCAGGCTAGTCCCCCGGTCAGGGGCGGCCACGACCAGGTCGGCGCGGTACCGGGCCCGGTCAGCTCTCGTACGCCTGCGGTGACGGGCACGAGCAGACCAGGTTCCGGTCGCCGTACCCGCCGTCGACCCGACGTACCGGCGGCCAGTACTTCCCCACCCGGTCCACCCCGGCCGGCCACGCGCCCACCGACCTCGGGTACGGGTGCGGCCAGTCGTCAGCGCCGACCATCGCCGCCGTGTGCGGCGCGTTGGCGAGGGGATTGTCCCCTGCCGGCCACTCACCCGAACCCACCTTGTCGATCTCCGCCCGGATGGCGATCAGCGCGTCGCAGAACCGGTCCAACTCGGCCAGGTCCTCACTCTCGGTCGGTTCCACCATCAGCGTCCCCGCCACCGGGAACGACATCGTCGGCGCGTGGAACCCGTAGTCGATGAGCCGCTTGGCCACATCGTCGACGCTCACCCCGGTCGCCTTCGTCACCGGCCGCAGATCCAGAATGCACTCGTGCGCGACCAGACCCTTGTTGCCCGCGTACAGCACCGGGAAGTGCTCCCGCAGCCGCGCCGCCACGTAGTTCGCCGCCAGCACCGCCACCCCGGTGGCCCGGGCCAGACCGTCGGCGCCCATCATCCGCAGGTACGCCCACGGGATCGGCAGGATCCCCGCCGACCCGTACCGGGCCGCCGCGATCGCCGGCCGCCCGTCCACCTGCCCACCGGTCGGATCGCCCGGCAGGAACGGCGCCAGATGCGCCCGCACCGCCACCGGACCCACCCCCGGACCACCACCACCGTGCGGAATGCAGAACGTCTTGTGCAGGTTCAGGTGCGACACATCCGCCCCGAACCGGCCCGGCCGGGCGTAGCCGACCAGCGCGTTCAGGTTCGCCCCGTCGACGTACACCTGCCCACCGGCGTCGTGCACCTTCGCGCACAGAGACGCGATACCCGTCTCGTACACCCCGTGCGTCGACGGATACGTCACCATGATCGCCGCGAGGGTGTCCCGATGCGCGTCGATCTTCGCGTCCAGGTCCACCAGGTCGACGTTGCCGTCGGCGTCGCAGCCGACCACGACCACCCGCATCCCCGCCATCACCGCGCTGGCCGCGTTGGTGCCGTGCGCCGACGACGGGATCAGACACACGTCGCGGTGCCGCTCACCCCGGCTGCGGTGCCACGCCCGGATCGCCAGCAGCCCGGCCAACTCGCCCTGCGAACCGGCGTTGGGTTGCACACTGACCGCGTCGTAGCCGGTGAGCTCCGCCAGCCACCCCTCCAACTGGCCGACCAGTTGCCGGTAGCCGGTGGTCTGCTCCACCGGCGCCAACGGGTGGATGTTCGCGAACTCGGCCCAGCTCACCGGCTCCATCTCGGTGGTGGCGTTCAGCTTCATCGTGCACGAGCCCAACGGGATCATGCCCCGGTCCAGGGCGTAGTCGAAATCCGCCAGCCGACGCAGGTACCGCAGCATCGCCGTCTCCGACCGGTGCGCACGGAACACCGGATGGGTGAGGAAATCACTGGTGCGGGCCAGCTCTGCCGGCAACACCTCGGGCACCTCACCGTCGACACCGTCGACACCGAACGCCGTCCACACCACCGCCACCTGCTCGACCGTGGTGGTCTCGTCGCAGGACACACCGACCCGGTCGGCGTCGACCAGACGCAGATTCACCCCACGCCGCTGCGCCTCGGCAACCACCTGCCCGGCCCGACCCGGCACCCGCGCCGTCACCGTGTCGAAGAACGCGACGTCGGCGACCTCGACCCCACCGGCACGCAGTCCGGCGGCCAGCCGGGCCGCCATCCGATGGGTACGGGCCGCGATCTCCCGCAGCCCGTCCGGGCCGTGGTACACGGCATACATGCCGGCCATCACGGCCAGCAGCACCTGCGCGGTGCAGATGTTGCTGGTCGCCTTCTCCCGCCGGATGTGCTGCTCACGGGTCTGCAACGCCAACCGGTACGCCGCCGCGCCGGCCGCGTCCCGGGACACCCCGACCAGCCGGCCCGGCAGCATCCGCTCCAGACCGGCCCGCACCGCCAGGTAGCCGGCGTGCGGCCCACCGAAGCCCATCGGCACCCCGAACCGCTGGGTGGTGCCGGCGGCGATGTCCGCGCCGATCTCCCCCGGCGGCCGCAGCACCGTCAACGCCAACAGGTCCGCCGCCACCGCCACCACCGCACCGACCGCATGCGCGGCCTCGACCAGCGGAGCATGGTCCCGCACCGCACCGGACGCCCCCGGATACTGCAGGTGCAGCCCGAAGAACTCCGCCGGCAACGGCTCCACGTCCAGATCCAGCACCCGCACCTCGATACCGAGCGGCTCCGCCCGCCCGGCGATCACCGCGATGGTCTGCGGCAGAGCGTCGGCGTCGACCACGTACACCCGGCTGCCGCTCTTCGACGCCCGCCGCGCCAGCGTCATCGCCTCCGCCGCCGCGGTGCCCTCGTCGAGCATCGACGCGTTCGCGGTGCCCAGGCCGGTCAGGTCCGACACCATGGTCTGGAAGTTCAGCAGCGCCTCCAGCCGGCCCTGGCTGATCTCCGGCTGATACGGCGTGTACGCCGTGTACCAGGCCGGATTCTCCAACACGTTGCGACGGATCACCGCCGGGGTGTGGGTGCCGTGATACCCCAACCCGATCATGGAAACGGCGACCGTGTTGCGGGCCGCCAGGGCCCGCAGCTCCGCCAGCGTGTCGTGCTCGCTGGCCGGCGGCGGCAGGTCCAGCTGGCCGTGCCAGCGGATCACCTCGGGAATGGCCGCGTCCATCAACTCGTCGGTCGAGGCGTACCCGACGGCGTCCAACATGCGGCGCTCGTCGTCGGGACCGGGACCGATGTGACGGTCGGCGAACTGCTCGGCGGTCATGGGCGCTCCTGCGAGGGGCGGGGGTCGACAGGTCGGCCCTCCCCCTCTGTCACACCCCGCGGGCGCTCCACAGTGCCTGACCCGACGTGGTCCTTCTGCCTGAGAGGTTCCGGGGAGGATTTGCCCCTTCGGCGCCGTCCCGGCTGTCGCCAGGCGGTCTCTCCCACGTCGGTGCTACCGGCGCGATCAACGCTACCAGCGGGCCTGACGGCCCGCACCAAAGCCCCTGACGGCCCGCACCGGAGCCCCTGACCTGCGGCCCGCTCACCCGACCGGACTCGACGCCGCCGGCACGGTCGCCGGCCCCACCGGCGGCTCGGCAGTGAGCAGCCGGTCGGCCAGCGCCGGCAACAGCCGCCCCAGCGGCGCCTGCACCCGTAGGTACGCGTACCCGTCACCGCGGGTGGGCCCCTGGTTGACGATCACGACCGGCACGTCCCGCTTCGCCGCCCGCAACACGAACCGGCGACCCGACATCACCGTCAACGACGACCCCAGCACCAGCAGCAGCCGGGCCTGCTCCACCGTCGCGAAACACGACTGCACCCGCGCCGCCGGCACCGTCTCACCGAAGAACACCACATCCGGCTTGAGCAGCCCGCCGCAGGCCACGCAGTCGACCGTCCGGAACGCCGCCACCTGCGTGTCAGCGAGGTCCACGTCACCGTCCGGGTTGACCGCGCCGACCTGCCCGGCGAACCCGGGATTGGCCGCCCGCAGCCGCCCGTCCAACTCCACCCGCGACGTACGACACCGGCACCCCAGACAGACCACCTCGTCGAGCCGACCGTGCAACTCCGTCACGTCCCGACTACCGGCCGCCGAGTGCAACCCGTCGACGTTCTGCGTGACGATCCCCGTCACCAGCCCAGCGCGCTGCAGGCGCGTCACCGCCCGGTGCCCGTCGTTGGGCGCCGCCCGGGCGATCAACCGCCACCCCAGGTGACTACGCGCCCAGTAGCGGCGACGCGCCACCGGATCCGCCAGGAACGTCTGATACGTCATCGGAGTGTGCCGGCGGGCGACACCACTGGGCCCCCGATAGTCGGGAATGCCCGACTCGGTGGACAACCCGGCGCCACTGAGCACCACCACCCCACCGGCGGCCACCAGACCCGCCAACGGCTCGATCAGCTCCTGCACCCACCCATGGTGCCCCAGCCGCACTTACGACGCACACCACCGGTGGCGATGAACCGCCACCGGTGGCACCCACGGCAGCCGCCGGACGGGCACGCGTCAGCGCTGCTGATGCCGAGGCAACGACCGGGCCGCCGCCGCTCCGGCCGCCGCCGGCTGCGCACCGATGCGCTCCATGGTCCGCGACAACTGCTCACTGCCGTCGTCCAGATGCCGCGCCGCCGCCTGCATGTGCGAGATCATCATCTCGCCGTAGATCCGCAGCGCCTCCCGCGCGGCCACCCCGTCGTCGAACGTCGGCCCCGCCGCCACGTGGTAGTCCTGCACCGCCCGCTCCGCCTCCTGACGGGCCTCCTCCACCGCCGCCCGCACATAGCTCTCGTACTGGGTGCGGGCGTACTCGGCGACCCGCCGCGCGTAGTCGTGCGCCTGGGCGATGATCTGCTCGGCCTCCCGCTGCGCCGCCGAGAGCAGATTCACCTCCTTGGCCGCCGGCGGCTTCGCCGTCGGCTCCGAACTCGGAATCACCCCGTGCCGATGCAACTCCACATGATCGTTGAGCCGCTCATTTTCCGCCCGCAGATTCGCCACCTGCGTCGACAGCAGATCCAACTCATCGGCCACCTGAACCCGGAACCGATCCACGTCGTTCTGGTCGAAACCACGACGCCCGAACGACGACGAACCGAACTCCCACCGACGCACCCGGTCGGCGGTCATCCGCACCTGCACACCACCGGTGACCTGCGCACCGTCGTACCTGCCGACCGGGGTCGCACTCACCGCACCAGCCCGCCACTCGCGGCCACGAGGCTCACTCACCGGGCACCTCCGGAATCGTCAGAGACAGCGGGGCCTCCCACCGCCGTCCGCCACGAGGGGCCGTACCAGTGCCTACCCAGACCCTCGTGATGCACCTGCCCGGCATGAAAACCGGACCGGGTCAAAGTCGCCACCGTGTGCGACACCATGTCGTCGGAACCACACACGTACACATGCCGAGACCGCCAGTCACCGTCGGCCAGCGCCCGGTCCACCGGATACACGAACTCCCCCGGCTGGTTCAGGTCCAACCCCACCACCTGCGTCACCGACAACCACGCGTACGAGGCGGCCAACTTCTCCAACTCGGCACCGTCGTAGAACTCGCTGCGCGAACGCGCCCCCACATACACGTCGACCTGACGCCGGGAACCCTCCGCGGCCACCTGCTCCACCAACGCCTTGAGCGGCGCCCAACCGGTACCACCGGCCAGCAGCAGCAGATCCGCCGAACCGGCCGGCCGCAACGTCAACCCGTCACCCACCGGAGCGGCCAGATGCACCTGGTCACCCACCGCACACCCGTACACCAGCCGCGACGACACCGCGCCCCCCGGCGCTGCCCGCACATGCAACTCGACGGTGCCGTCCGCGCGCGGCGCGTTCGCCGGCGAGTAGTACCGCCACGATCGCACCGCCGGGTGCGACAACCCGATCGACTGACCCGCGGTGTACGGCAACAGATACTGCGGACGCAACGTCAGCACCGCCACGTCGAACGCCCGCCGCTCGTGCCCCACCACCTCCGCCGCCCACCACGGTGGACTCGTCGCCTCAGCGGCCTGCGCCGCCTCGGACATCACCTGCGCCACCAGCCCGTACGCCGCCGTCCAGTCCTGCGCCAACTCGTCGGTCCACTGGTCGGCGAGGAAATGCCGCAACGTCGCCAGCAACGCCTCCCCCACCGCCGGGTAATGCTCCGCCCGCACCGCGAACTTGCGGTGGTCGACGCCGAGATCCTGCAGGAAACCCACCAGCCGGTCCAACTGGTCCACCTGGGACACGATGTGACCAAGCGCAGTCACCAGCCGATCCCGCTGACCCGCCATGTTCGTCGGGAACATCTGCCGGGTCTCCGGATACGCCAGGAACAGCGTCGAATAGAAGTAGAGCGGCACCTGGTCGCCGTGCGTGGCCACCATCGACCAGCTCTGCTTGAGCCGGGGCACGTCCACGCTCAGGCGCCCGCCTGGTCCCCGTCGGCCACCACCTGGTCCTGCACCTGCGCCAGCACCGCCTGCACGTCGACGATGATGTCACCCGGCACACCCAGCTGCGTCAACGTCGCCGTCAGATGCTCACCAACCTTGACGTAGTGCGCCACCGGAATGTTCAACGGCTGATGCGCCGACGCCAGATCCCGGCCGGTGTACTCGTTCGGACCACCCAGCACCACCGTCAACATCAACGCCAGATGCCGACGCTGCCCCGCCATGTCCACCTCGGCGAAGTAACCGGCAAGATCCGGATCCGCGAGCACCCGGTCGTAGAACAGCTCGACAGCGGCCTTCACCGAAGCCGCCCCGCCGATGCGCTCGTAATGCGAGACCGGAGCGGTCTCCTCGGTAACCGTCACGGTTGTTTCCTTCCGTCGTGAGGGGACGCGCGGTGTCAGCGCGCGCAACGACGACCCGCCGACACCGGAACCACCCCACGGCAGCGGCAGCCGGCAGACCGTGTCGGACGATAGCGTGCCGCGTCCGCCCCGTCACCGCCGGCCCATAGGAATCCTGGCTACAACCAGACACGAAAGGCCACAAATCTCACGCGAGACCGTCACCTCTGGACAACCGTAACCACACCCACAGTGATCAACCAGGACGGCCGCAGCCCTGACAACAGCCGAACGTCACCAGCGGCACGCCCGAACGCACGACACAGTGGAACGACTCAACCAGCCCGCCGCCGGGCCCGCCGCGCGGCCAACTCGTCGCCCACCGCACCAACCTCGGCACCCTCAGCCGGCCCCGGCTCCAGCGGCACCGCCGCCGGCTCCGCCGGCAGATGCGACAACGAACCCTGGATCTCCTTGAACGCGCCACCGATCGCGATGCCGAACACCCCCTGGCCACCCTGCAACAGGTCGACCACCTCCTCCGGCGAACGACACTCGTAAACGGTCGTCCCATCGGAGATCAACGTGATGCCGGCCAGATCCGCCACCCCACGCGACCGCAACGCCTCGATCGCCTTCCGGATGTTCTGCAACGACACCCCGGCGTCCAGCAGCCGCTTCACCACCTTCAACACCACCAGGTCGCGAAACGAGTACAACCGCTGCGTGCCGGAACCCGACGCGTCCCGCACACTCGGCACCACCAGAGCCGTACGCGCCCAATAATCCAACTGGCGGTAGCTGATCCCCACCGCATGGCAGGCCGTCACACCCCGGTACCCCACCGCACCGTCACCGTCAGTTGCCGACTCGGGCATCCCACCCGGCTCACCCGACACCGCACCCTGATCGGAATCCCGCGGCTCGTACATCCGGACAACCTCCCCGTCAGTGCGGTGCCACGCCGCTTCCGGGACGCGCACCCCTCGACACGGCAACCCTATAGCGACCGCCAGGAGTTACCACGGAGAAACCGTCGCGACACGCCGCGCATGGACAGCGATGACCATCACCATCACCGACAGTCACCGCCCACGCGGCCTTCCCACCGACACCGGCAGGGCCGAACTCTCAGCCGGCGAAATCCTCCGGGCGAACCTGCTCCAGGAACTCCCGGAACTTCTCCACCTCGTCCTCCTGCTCGTCGGGAATCACGATCCCCGCCTCACTGAGGACCTGCTCCGCACAACGAATCGGCGCACCCACCCGCAACGCCAGAGCGATCGAGTCACTCGGCCGAGCCGAAACCCGCACCCCATCACCGATCAACAGATCAGCGAAGAACACGTTCTCCTTCAACTCGGTGATCTCCACCGCCCGCAACGGCGCCTTCAACGCCGCCAACACATCCCGCAGAAGATCATGGGTCAGCGGACGCGCCGGCTTGACACCCTGCTGCTCATAAGCGATCGCCGTCGCCTCGACCGCGCCGATCCAGATCGGCAGATAGCGGTCCCCCTCGACCTCCCTGAGCAGGACGATCGGCTGGTTACTGGGCAACTCCACCCGAACCCCGACCACGCTCAGCTCGCGCACCGCCGCCTCCGTGTCGTTGTCACCTACGCCGCACCGCGCCCTTCTCTGCACGGTACACGGACCGCGACACGGCCGTCTCATGCGCTACACGCACCCAACCGCGCCAGAAGAGGGGTTACCCCCGCAAGCCTACGCCACTCACCAACCAGCCGATCAGTACGCACACGCACCTCACCGACCCAACGTCGAACGCAAGCCCACCCGCACCAACGCCGCATGCAACTGCTGAGACAACGCCACCAACTCCCGCGCCGTCTCCGCCGCCCGCGCCCGCGCCGCCGGATCACTCTGCCGCACCAACGGCGCCACCAACTGCGCGAACAAACCGACCTCGCGATCCGCCGCCGTCCGATAACCCCGCAGGTGCCTCGGCTGGAACCCGTACGCCGCCAGACCCGCCACCGCCCGCGCAATGATCAACGCGTCGCCGTCATACCACCCCGGCGGATCCGACACCACCAACCCGAGCCGCTCCAACTCACCCAACGTCGACTCGTCCAGCCCACTACGCGCCACCAACTCGGCACGATCCAACCGGACCGGCGCCGACTCGACCGAAGCCGCCGCACCACGACCCGGCACCTCACCGTCGGGGCCCACCGCCACCAACGCCGGACGCGACCCCTCCGGCACCTCACCGTCGGCGTCCCACCGTGCCAACTGCTCCCGGATCACCCGCAACGGCAGATACTGATCCCGCTGCGCCGTCAACACGAACCGCAGCCGCGCCACATCGTCCCAGCCGTACTTCCGGTAACCCGCCGCCGTGCGCTGCGGCTCCACCAGGCCCTCGGCCTCAAGAAACCGCAACTTCGAAATCGTCACGTCCGGAAAATCCGCCCGCAACTGGGCCAGCACCTCGCCGATACTCATCAACGGCCGGGCGCCACCCACCCCGGACGGCCTGGAGGCCGCAGGCTCGTTCACCCCCGGCCGGCCTCACCCTCCGGGCGCGGACCGGCAATGAACACCACCCGGAACTTGCCGATCTGCACCTCGTCACCGTTGCTCAAGGTCGCCGCCTCGACCCGCTCCCGGTTCACATACGTGCCGTTCAAACTGCCCACGTCCCGCACCGTGAACGTCCCACCATCCCGGTGGAACTCCGCATGCCGACGCGACACCGTCACATCGTCGAGAAAGATGTCACTGTCCGGATGCCGGCCACTGGTCGTCACATCGTGATCCAACAGGAACCGGGCACCCGCGTTCGGCCCCCGCCGGACCACCAGCAGCGCCATCCCCGGCGGCAGCGAACCGGACATCCGGCTCGGCACCACATCGGTGTCCGGCCCCTCCAGCGCTTCCTCGAGCGAACCGAGATTGAGCGTCGACGTGACGTCGAGCGGGGGGAACTCGTCGCCTGGGCGAGTCATGGGGACCACCTCACGGAATCTGTTTCGGTCGGCGTCGGGTGACGGCGGGTCTGGCCGCCGGGCTCTCATCCACCCGGCGGCTGGCTCACCATGCCCCGAAAGGCTGTCCGCGACGCTCGACTAATGGGTTCTCGGTCGACTGGGCGAGCCTAGCCAGCGCCGAAAAACAGGGCAACCGGACGCGCGGCAGACACCGCCCCGCCCGCACAGCAAAAAGCTCAGCTCTCGGTCAACTCGCGATACGCAGCCGCGCTCAACAAGCCGTCCACCACCGCCGGATCCGCCACGGTGATCTCCACCAACCAACCCGCGCCGTACGGATCACTGTTGATCACCTCGGGGGTGTCGACCAATACCTCGTTACGCGCCGACACCGTACCGGCCACCGGCGCGTACAGCTCCGACACGCTCTTGGTCGACTCGATCTCACCCAACGACGCACCGGCCGCCACCGTCGCACCCGCCTCCGGCAACTGCACAAACACGATGTCGCCGAGCGCATCCTGCGCGAACTGAGTGATGCCCACCCGGACGGCCCCGCCGTCCGCGACGGCCACCCACTCATGCTCGGCGGTGTAACGCAGATCCTCAGGAATCACCAGCAGCGTCCTCATCCATCGCGACACCGGACCAACCGGTGCCGGCCCACCGACCTTCAGGAGGCCGGACGGGCATGTTCCAGCGGGCGGGGCACGTGCAGCGCCGACACCTCGGCAACCTCACGCTCCTCAACGATCACGTTACCGCCGTCGCCAGCCACCGACGCCACCACCCCACCAGGAATGTTGAGCGCCGTACGCATCGTCGCCGGGTCACCCAGCACCGTGATGGTGAACGGCCCCGTCAACGGACGCCCGTCCACGACCAACGCGCCGTTCTCCCCGTTGAGGAAGTACGTCGACGCCACGATCCGCACCGTCGCCTGGTCACCACCGGAGATCTGCATCGCCTCCGCCCCGGCACCCCGCAACTCCTGCATCGCATCCAGCACCCGCACCGCCGAAATCGGCTTCGCCCCCGCCTGGAACCGCACCGTCAGACCCGGACCCCGCGCCGGCAGCGTGCCGGCCAGGATGCCCAGCTCGTCCGCACGCCGGGTCGCCTCCTCCAACGCGGCCTGACGCCCCTGCTCACCCGAACGCAACTGCCGCTGACTCTCCTCCAACGCGGCGATGTCCTGCCGCAGCCGGATCTCCCGCGCCTCCAGGTCGTACAGGATCCGAACCAGATCCTCCTGCCGCGCCGCCGCCAACGACGAATCCGTCGACGTCATCTTCAACTGCACCGCCAGGGTGAACCCCAACAGCCCCAGCAACACGACGATCATCACCGCCGCCGAACTGAACCGCTGCCACGGCGACGCCACCGCAGCGACCCCCTCCGCCGGCTCCACCGGCGCCGCTCCGTCCGGCGCGGCCGACGGATCCTCGTCCTCCCTCGCCGGGTGCACCTGCGGCGACAACGGACTCAACTCGTCCGGATCCGGTGCCTCCGGGCGCGGATCCGGCTCCCCCGCCGGGCCATCCGGCCGCGCCGGCTCCGCCGGCTGCGGCCACCCCGTACCCGTCTGCGTGTGCTCGTCACTCACGCCACAAACCTACGCCCGGAACAGGTGCCGACGGATCGCCGCCACGTTGCCGAAGATGCGGACACCCAACACGACCACCACACCGGTGGACAACTGACCGCCCACCCCCAACTGGTCACCCAGATACACGATCAACGCAGCCACCAGCACGTTCGAGATGAACGACACCACGAACTGCTTGTCGTCGAAGATGCGGTCCAGCTTCGCCCGAACCCCACCGAACACCGCGTCCAACGCGGCCACCACCGCGATCGGCAGGTACGGCTGCAACGCCGCCGGCACCGTGGGATCAAGCCACAGCCCGAGCAGCACCCCGGCCAACAGGGCCAGCACCGCGATCATCGACCACCTCCGGAGGGACTGGGGGACGTACCCGAGCCGGACGACTCGTCACGACCCGACGACGACACACTCGGACTCACCGCGGGCTCCGCGTAGCGTAGCCGCGGCTCCGGGGCAGCCGGCAGCGTGAGGTCATCGGCGTCCCGCACCGCGAACGACAACCCCGTCACCTTCGCCACCTGACGCATCGTCAACGCGCTCCCGCTGGCCTCGTACCGCTTGCGCATGCCATCCGGCCCGATCGCGCTCACCTCGTACGGCCCGGTCACCGGACGGAAATCCACCAGGATCGCCTGACCCGCGGAACGGATCGTCGACGTCGACGTCAACCGCTGCCCGTTGATCGCGATCGCCTCCGCGCCGGCACCCCAGAGATCGTTCGCCACGCTCTGCAGATCGAGATAGATCACCTGGGCCGGACCGGCATCGGCGCCACCGAGCGAATCCTGACCAGCCGGCGCGTCCGCCAACTCCACCACCACACCGTCACCGCGCACCCGCCCCAGGCCGGTACTCGCCTCCAGCTCCCGCAACCGGGCCGCGCGAGAACCACCCAACGCGGCCTCCCGCTGCCGGCTGACCTCCTCACGCAGTTCCTCGGCCCGAGCCGACAAGGCGTCAGTCTCACCCTGGCGCTGCTTGATCTGCGCCACCAGGCCGGAACGGGCCTGCGCACGACCCGGCTCCTCGGCCATCGTCTGCCGGTAGGCCACCGCGAACAGGAAACCGAGCAGCGCGATCACCACCAGGCCGACCGGCCCCACCGACCAGCCCGACCGCGCCGGCCGGCCGGTCTCCGCCCGCCGGGCCGCCGCGTCGGAGTAGCCCGGATCCAACGGATTACGGAACAACTCGGTGAGGAAGTCCGGAGTGAAGGCTCTCGGCCCACGCCGACTCTGACCGGGATCGTCACTCATGACGGCCCTCCCGCCGACCGCGTACCGCCCGCACCAACTGCCGGGCCTGGATCACGTACAGCGCGCCAGCGACCCAGTAGAGCACCAGACCCCACCACGCCAACGCCCAGCCGATCGCACCGGCCACCGTCGCGGCCGTCGGCACCACCGCGGCCAGCAGCAGGATCGGAAAGGCGGCCAGCAGCAGGAAGGTGGCCGTCTTACCGACGTAGTGCACCGGCGGCGGCCCGTAGCCGTGCCGCCGCAGCACGCCGAGCGAGCCCAGCAGCAGCAACTCCCGCGCCAGCAGCGCGGCGGTGAACTGCCAGGGCACCACTTCGCGGACAGTGAACGCGACCAGCGTGGCGAGGATGTAGAGCCGGTCGGCGAGCGGGTCGAGCAACTCGCCCAGTCGGCTGACCTGCCCCAGCCGCCGGGCGATCCAGCCGTCCACCCAGTCGCTGGTGCCGCCGACTGCCAACACCACGACCGCGGCAGCGTCGGCGCGCGCCACCAGGAACAGGAAGAGGAACAGGGGAACACCCAGCAGGCGGACGAAGCTGATCAGGTTCGGCCAGGTGAGCACCCGATCGTTCGGTCCCCGGCCGTCGCCGTCGCGGGCCTGCGGTTGCTCCGCCCGAGCCGCCCGACCCGACACCGAACCTCCTCCGCGGCGCGCTCGGGCACCGCGGACCAGGTCCGCCGTGCGGCGTCGTACGCGTGTCCAGCCGGCTGCTGCCGGCGCCCCCTGTGATCCCCTGCCCCGCCGTCCATCGTCGATGATCACGGGCCGGTCGAATGCGCTGCCACTATAGCGGGCTGCCGTCGTCCTTTGGCTGCCCAGCGTGCGCGCGCCGGATGTTGGTCGGCATGACTGTGAGGGGCGTCACTACGCGTAAGGCGTCCTAGGACGCTACTCGACGTGCATTCGTCCGCTGCGGGCGGCAGCGCGCGCGGTTCCCGACATCGTCGCCGCCTGACCGAACGCCACCAGCGCCCCCAACAGGTCCTGCCGCCCTCGGGCCGGCATCCGTTCGAGCACGGCCCGCACCGCTTCGTGCCGGCGGGATCGCACCTCCGCCAGCAGCACCTCGGCCGCCGCCGTCGGAACGAGGCGCACCTCCCGACGGTCGCGCGGGTCTGCCGTGCGCCGCACCAACCCGATCGCCTCCAGCCGGTCACAGAGCCGACTCGCCGAGGAGGGCACCACGTCCAGCAGCGCGGCCAGCCCGTTGACGTTGATCTCGGGACGGATACTCAGCAGGGACAGCGCCCGCAGTTGGGTCGGCGACACCGAGAGCCGGTGCCGGGAGACAGCCGAGTCGAGCACGCCCACCAGCGTCTCGGCGGCCGCGTCGATCGCCGCGGTGAGATCCGGTCGCTCCACCCGAGGTCTCCTGCGATTGTCCCGCTGGTCCTGCAACGATCCGCCGGTCAGCCCTGTGCCCGACCGGCGGCCGAGCCATGCCAGTCCAGGCAGACGACGACCGCGTCGTCGCGCAGGTCGGTGTCCGCGTGGAAGGTCTGCAACTCGCGCATCACCGTACCAACCGCCTCGGTCGGCGGCTGCAACCGCGTCGCCCGCATCGAGCGGGCCATGGCCCGCTCGCCGTACGTCTCCCGGCCGCTCGGATCGGCCGCCCACACCCCGTCGGAGACGATGAACAACCGGTCCCCCGGGTCGAGGTCGAACTCCTGTAGGTCATAACGGGTCTCGCCGAACATCCCCAGCGGAAGCTGCTGCTCGAGATCGACCCGGGAGACCGCGCCGCCGCGCACCCGCACCAGACGCGGCGAGCCGGCGTCCACCGCCCGCACCCGCCCGGTGGCACAGTCCAGTTCGAGCAACAACGTCGCCACGTGCCGATGCCCCCGATGCTGGTAGTAGACCGTGTCGGAGGCCAGTTCGGCCTGTTCCACCAGACCGCCCCCGGAGCGGCGGGCGTTACGCATGGCGTTGACCGTCACCGCCGTCAACAGGGCGGCGGCGAGCCCGATACCGTCGCCGTTGAGCACGGTGACGGTCAGCCGGCCCTCGTCCAACGACCAGTCGAAGTGGTCACCACCCACCGTGTACGCCGGTTCCAGCTGGCCGGCCAGTTGGAAGGAGTCATGGCTGACGCTGCGTCCCGGCAGCAGTTCCCACTGCAACTCGGCGGCCATGCTCAGCCGCTCCCGCCGCCGGGCCCGCCGGTAGCGGTCAGTTCCCCGGTCGGCGGCACGCAGCGCCATCGCCATGTCCCCGGCGATGTCGACCGCCTCGCCCATCACCGACTCCGTCGCCTTCCCGGCCAACTCGACCATGAGCACGCCCAGCCGTTCACCCCACACCGTCAGCGGCACGTAGACCCGGCACCGCCCGTCCGCACCGGACTCCCACACCGGCTGCTGGCTGCTGAAGCAGCGCTGCACCGTAGCCTGAACGTCCGGGGCCGCCGCGGCGGGCCGACGGGGGTCGAGCACCGGCCACAGCCCGCTGATGCGGTAATCGGCGACGAACACCGTGGTGCCCGACGCGCCGAGCGCCGACCGGATGGCCTCGTCGGCGGCCTCGACCACACGGTCGGGCGGGGCCTCGCGCAGGGCGCGGGAGATCCCCGTGGACGCATCCGACATGACCATCCTCCGAAAAATACTTGCGCTGGGGCAAGCATCATACGGAGGTGGTTTCGCCCATGGTCACCCGACCGAGGGCACGGCGGCGGCACCGTGGAACGCTCCGGCACCTCCGCCGGCCGTCCCTCCGGTCGCCAGTGGGTCACCGGCACGATCCCGTCCCGGGTCGGCTGCCAACGCCCCAGCAACGGGCCAGGACGCGGCCGGCGGACGCATCCGGAACGCCGGCCCCAGCATCGCCAGCGCCTGCGGATGGGCGGCGAGTTCCTCGGTGCCGGAGTCGATCGCCGGGTGGCTGCCCGGCCCCGAACACCAGGAAACGGTCCACACCGGTAGCGGCGATCGCCCGTACGGCCCGGCCGAGGAAGGCGCGCAGCGCCCGCAAGACCGGAGCACACTGTCCGTACGCCTGCTCGAAGGCGCGGGCGGCGGCCACCCGGTAGTGGTGCGACCCGCCGAGCCCAGGGATCGATCGATCGTGCGGTACGGGCTGGTCGGGCTCCACCATCGACGACGCTCCTTCGCCAGGCGCCGGCGTACCGACAGCACGTGCCTCACCGGTATCGCCCCGCTGGCCGTCGGGGGCGGCGATACTGACCCGAACCGGTCCCAGCACAGGGAGGCGACGGTGAACTCGGTCAGCGGCGCGGCGGTGGTGGTCGGCGTGGACGGCTCCGAGTCCGCCCGCGCCGCGGTACGACTGGCCGCCGCGACGGCAGCCCGCCGTGACCGCCCGCTGCGGGTGGTGCACGCGTTCATCTGGCCGACGCTGCACTCCCCCGTCCGGCCGGCCACGGAGAGAGTCCCCGACGGTGGCCTGCGGGCGCGGGCGGAACGGCTGGTCGCCGAGGCTGTCGACGAGGCCGAGGCGACCGCGCCGGGGCTGCGGGTCACCGGCGAGATAATCGACGGTGAGGCCGCGGCCGTACTGCTCGCCGAGGCCCCCGGCGCGGCGATGATGGTCCTCGGTGATCGCGGTGCCGGCGGTTTCGCCGCGTTGCTGCTCGGCTCGGTCGCGGTGCAGCTGGCCGCGTACGCCGATTGCCCGGTGCTGGTGGCGCGCGGAGCGCAGCACCCCGACGGTGCGGTGGTGGTCGGGGTGGACGGCTCCGAACCGTCCCGCCGGGCCGTGGAGTTCGCCGTCGACGAGGCCGCCCTGCGCGGCGCCGGGGTGCTCGCCCTGCACACCTACCGGCACCCGGTGTCCACCGGCCCGGGTGACATGCAGCCGCTGGTGTACGACGAGTCCGAGTTGCGCGACGACGAGGACCGTGCGGTGGCCGAGTCCATCGCCGGGCTGACCGAGCGGTACCCGGAGGTGCCGATCACCCGGGAGTCGGTTCGAGGGCGGGCCGCCCGGGTGCTCACCGACGCCTCGCGCCGGGCGCAACTGCTGGTGGTCGGGGGGCAGGGGCGTGGTGAGGTGACCGGGTTGCTGCTGGGTTCGGTGAGCCAGTCGATGCTGCACCACAGCCACTGTCCGGTCGCGGTGGTACGCGGCCCCCGGTGACCGGCGGGCACGGTTGACGACGGTCCAGGCGGGTAGACGGGCCGCGTACGCCACCGGCGACGACCAGGGAGGTCACCGACGCCACCGGCGACGACCTAAGGGGAGACAGCGATGCCAGGACCTCGGCCCGGCAGCAACGCCTACGACAAGCAGCGTGCCCGCCTGCGCAACGCCATCGACGGCTCCGGCCGGCGCACGCCGGACCAGAAGGCCGACGAGGCGGCCAACCGGATCCTGCGGGAGGATCGGGGCCGGCGCGGCGTCGTGCGGGGCGAGCGCGCCTACGGACCCAAGGGAAACCGCGAGCCCGGGGATCCGAAGAAGTGAGGGCCGCCGACCTGACCGACGGCCTCATCGCCGGGGCCGTCGGCACCACCGCGCTCAACATCGTCACCTACCTGGACATGACGGCCCGCGCCCGGCCGGCCAGCCAGACGCCGGAGCAGAGCGCCGACAAGCTGGCCCGCGCCTTCCATCTGTCCCTCGGGTCGCCGCAGCAGGCGGACAACCGGCGCAGCGGACTCGGCGCCCTGCTGGGCTACGGGCTCGGCGCGGCCGCGACGGTCGGCTTCGCGCTGCTGGCCCGGGGTCGCCGACAGCCGATGCTGCGGGCGGCCACACTGCTCGGCGGGGGGCTGATGACACTGTCGGACGGGTCGCTGACCCTGCTCGGCGTCACCGATCCACGTACCTGGCGGCGCGTCGACTGGGTCGCCGACATCGTCCCGCACCTCACCTTCGGGTTGACGGCCGCAGCCACCTGGAACCGGCTGCGGCCGTCAACTGGCAGAAGGGCCTAGCTGCGGGTTCGTCACGGTCGTCTCCCTTCGCCCGTGCGCGGCGCGGCGCCGCGTCACCCGCGGCTTACCCGCCCCCGTCGGCGGCATTCCGGCCCGCTGACCACGGCGAGGGCTAACCAGGCCGGCGGCGGGTACACCCCGAGGATGGGCGACCAACGGGCGCTGGCGCGGTCCCTGCTGACCCGCCGCACGTACGCCGAGGAGGCCGGCATCGCGCTGGCCGACCGACCGGCGCCGCTGTACCAGTTGCTGGTGCTGGTCACGCTGCTCAGCACCCGCATCCGGGCTCAGGTGGGGCTGGCGGCGGCCCGGGAACTCTTCGCTGCCGGCTACCGGACCCCGCAGGCCATGGAGGCCGCCAGCTGGCAGGAACGGGTCGACGCGTTGGGGCGCGGACACTACCGCCGCTACGACGAACGGACCGCCACCATGCTCGGCTCGGGCGCCCGGCTCTGTCTGGACCGCTGGCACGGCGACCTGCGGCGGTTGCACCGGGAGGCGGCCGGTGAGCCGGCGCAGCTTCGTCGGCTGCTCACCGAGTTTCCCGGCATCGGGCCCACCGGCGCGGACATCTTCCTCCGCGAGGTGCAGTCGGTCTGGCCGCAGTTGCGCCCCTACGCCGACCGGCGGGCGGTGGCCGGCGCGCGGCGACTCGGGCTGCCCGCCAGCGCGGACCGGCTGGCCCGGCTCGTCGACGACGTCGACTTCGGTCGGCTCGCCTCGGCACTGGTGCGGGTCGCCCTCGGCGAGGAGTCGGCCGGGCAGATCAGCCGCGGCGTGGCGGCCCGCTGAGCGTCGTCACTTCGCCGCGTCGCCGCCGGGTCTGGTCAGGTACCACACCAGCAGCGACGCCAGCAGCGCCAGCACCACCAGCCCGCCGGAGAGGCCGCGACCCTCCTCCGGCGACCGGCCCGTGGTGCCGAAGTAGATCACCGCGAGGCCGGCGAGCACCGCGAGGAACTTTCGGATGCCTCGGTCCTTCACAGCTGGCACGGTACCCACCAGAGATCCCGATTCAGCCGATTTACCGTGATTGTCCTTCGGGTGAGGGAACGCTCAGTCGACCTCCAGGTCGTCGAGGGAGATCTTGTGACTCATCAGCCAGCGGGCCAGCGCCGACATGCCGAACAGCCACAGCGGCGCGGACTCGGTGGTGCCGTTTGTCGCAAAGACGGCGAACCGCAGGTCCGGCGCCCGGTACGCCTCGATCCGCCACCGGTGCTGCCGGTCCCGCCAGACCGCGGAGGGGTCCATGCCGTCACGGTAGGTGCCCAGCTCCGGTGCCGGCCGACGATGTGCTCAATCCACCACCAACCGGGCATCGTCGGGTAGCCGACGGGTAAGTCCCTGCCGGTCCAGTAACTCCAGCAGCGGCACCGCCACCCGGCGGGTCGTGTCGAGGGCCTGCCGGGCGGCACTGAGGGTGAACGGCTGCGGCAGCCCGGTCAGCACCCGCACCGCCTGCTGCGGCGCGCCGGGCAGCAGCAGCACGTTACCGGTCAACCGCAGCAGCGCCCCGGCCCGCACCGCGGCACCGATCTCCCGGGTACCGAGCCCGACGGCGGCGAGCCGGTCGGCGTCGGGGGCGCGGAACGGATGTGCCGCGTAGTCCTCGCTCACCAGAGCCAACGCACGGGCCACCGGCTCGGGCAACGAACCCGTGCCCGGTGCCACCACCCGACCGGCGACCAGTCGCAGCGGCGACCTCACCAGGGCCTCGACCAGGGACCGGTCGGGCAGGTCGAGGTGTCGACGCAGTTCCTCGACCGGGGCACCCGCCGCCAGCGGATTCCTGTGGGCGTACTCGGACACGGCAACGGCGAGCCGCTCGCCCAGCCGCCGCCAGTGCTGCGGATCGGCCAGCCAGTCACCCGCCACCGGAGTTTCCGTCACCGGTACGCCTGCCCGCACCAGGTCGCCGATGCGGGCCAGGCCCCGGCGGCTCAACTCGCCGCCGAGATCGGGGCGGCCATCCAGGGTGGCCAGCACCGCCGCCCGGGCCGCCGCCGCACCCCGACGCGCCAGGGGCGGCGGCAGCACGTCGAGCACAGTGACCCCGGCGGCGACGTAGCGGCGGCCCGGATCGCGCAGCAACGCCCGGTCCCCGATCAGCAGCGGCAGCGGACGGCTCAACCGCAACCGGGCGGTGTCCCCGCCCAGCGGCCGGACCCGCACCGGCACCCCGGCCGAACCGACGTGCAGCGTCAGCGTCGTCGGCAGCTCGGCCACCGCAACACCGCTCAGGCGCACGTCGACCAGGTCGGTGGGACGGAACCGGTCCGGGATGAGCAGGGCGTCGCCACGGCTGATCCGGTCACGGGCCACGCCCCGCAGATTCACCGCCACCCGGGCCACCGGCACCGCCTCGTCGCAGGCGACACCGAGCCGATGCAGGCCCCGGACCCGCACCGGTTCACCGGTGCCCGCCACCTCCAGCTCGTCGCCGACACGCAGCCGCCCGGCGCCCAGGGTGCCGGTGACCACCGTGCCGCTGCCCCGCACCGTGAAACAGCGGTCGACCCAGAGCCGAACCGGCCCGTCGGGCACCGGGACCGGCAGCCGGTCGGCCAACCGGTCCAGCGCGGCCCGCAGGTCGGGCAGACCGGTGCCGGTGACGGCACTTACCGACACCGTCTCCACCCCGGCCAGCGAGGTCGCCGCCAGCTCCGACCGGGCTTGGGCCAGGGCCGCCGCCGGATCGGCCAGGTCCGCGCGGGTCACCACCAGCAGGCCGTACCCGACGCCGAGCGCGTCCAGAGCGGCCAGGTGCTCGGCGGACTGCGGCATCCATCCCGCATCCGCCGCCACCACCACGACGGCGGCCGGCACCGGACCCACCCCCGCCAGCATGTTCGGCACGAACCGCTCATGCCCCGGCACGTCGACGAACGCGACCGTACGACCCGACGGCAGCGACGTCCAGGCGAACCCGAGGTCGATGGTCATGCCCCGCCGGCGTTCCTCAGCCCAGCGGTCCGGTTCCATCCCGGTCAACGCCCGCACCAGCGTGGACTTGCCGTGATCCACATGCCCGGCGGTGGCCACCACCAGCATGGTCAGTCGTCACCCGGCACGGCCAGCACCGCCGCGCGCAGCAGCCCGTCGGCCCGCTCGGGCACGCACCGCAGGTCGAGCAGCAGCCGGGCACGGACCACCCGACCCAGCACCGGCGGGTCGCCGGCACGCAGCGCGCCCGCGTACCACTCGGGCAGGCTCAGCGCCCACGAGTCCAGCTCGACACCGGGTGCGCCGCCGCCGCCGACCACCGCCACCGACGGCACCACCTCGGCCTTGCGGCCGTCGGCGACGAGCGCGTCGCGCAACCGTTCGATCCGCTGGCGCAGCGCCGCCGGGTCGGCGTGCAGCGCCCGGCGAGTGGGGGTGGCCGGGTCACCGAGGGTGCCCGCCAGCGCGGCCAGAGTCAGCTTGTCCACCCGCAACGCCCGCGCCAGGGGATGCCGGCGCAGCCGCTCGACCAGGTCGCCGGTGCCGAGCAACAGTCCCGCCTGCGGGCCACCCAGCAGTTTGTCGCCGCTGGCCGTGACCAGCGCCGCCCCGGCCCGCAGGGTGCTCGCGGCATCCGGTTCGTCCGGCAGCAGCGGGTCGGGTGCCAGCAGCCCTGAGCCGATGTCGGCGACCACCGGCACCCCGAGCCCGGCCAGGCGGCGCACCGGCACCGCCGAGGTGAACCCGGTGACCCGGAAGTTCGATGGGTGCACCTTCAAGACGAAGCCGGTACGCGGCCCGACGGCGGCGGCATAGTCGGCGAGGGTGGTCCGGTTGGTGGTGCCCACCTCCCGCAGCCGGGCACCGGTGCTGGTGAGCAGGTCCGGCAGCCGGAAACCGTCGCCGATCTCCACCAGTTCGCCTCGACTGACCACGATCTCGGCGTCGGTGGCGAGCGCGGTGGCCGCCAGCACCAGCGCGGCGGCGCCGTTGTTGACCACGTGCACCGCCTCGGCGGCGGGTACGGCGGCGGCGAGAGCATCCAGCGCCTCCCGCCCCCGCCGGGCCCGTCGCCCGGTGCCCAGGTCCAGCTCGACGTCGGTGTATCCGGCGGCGGCGGTCACCGCGGTCACCGCGGCCTCGGAGAGGGCGGCCCGCCCCAGATTGGTGTGCAGCACCACCCCGGTGGCGTTGAGCACGACCCGTGGCACGGGCGGCGGCAGGTCGGCCAACGCGGCGTCGCGCACCTCAGCGGGGTCGATCACACCCCGGCGGGCCCGTTCCTGGGCCTGCCGCACCGCGCTGCGCACCCGGTCGC
>NZ_JBXUOW010000033.1:0-63303 GCF_057196645.1 Micromonospora sp. ATLC16 | reverse complement strand
GGCCGAGCCTGCGGCGCGACGTGGACACCGCCGACGACCTGGCCGTCGCGGCGCGGCTCGGGCTCGGCCCGCGCACCACGGCGCTCACTTCCGACTGTCGCACCGAATCCTTCTCGACCTGACGGCGCGGGCGTCCACCCGCCGCGCCAGGGGTTCGGTACGGTGCTGTCATGCAGGGCACGGTGGCGACCTTCGACGCGGCGACCCGCAGCGGGCTGCTGCTGCTGGACGACGGCACCGAGCTGCCCTTCCCGGCCCGGGCGTTCGACGCCTCCGGGCTGCGCCTGCTCCGCCTCGGCCAGCGGGTGCGCGTGGAGACCGACGCCGTCGGCGTCGTCGTACGCGTGACACTGCCGACGATGTCCTGACAACCCGCCGCAAGTTCATTTTGCGTTAACCGAGTTCGGGTGATTATGGGCGGGTGAGCACCCCTCGCGAACGCCCCGCCGCCACCGATCACACCACCAGCCGCAACGGAGGTCGCCCTCGGGGGACCGACGGGCGGTTCCGCAGCACCCGCCCGATCCCCGACGACGCCCCGGTCCACGACCCGGCGGCGGCCTCCGCCGGCCTGGAGGAGGTGCTGGACCCGGTCTCGGCACCGGGCCTGCCGCAGCCCGCCGACGACCCCGCGCCCGCCCATCCGCTGCCGGAGGACCGGTTCCTCAACCGGGAGCTGTCCTGGCTCGACTTCAACGCCCGGGTGCTCGCCCTGGCCGAGGACCAGAGCAACCCGCTGCTGGAACGGGCCAAGTTTCTGGCCATCTTCGCCAGCAACCTCGACGAGTTCTACATGGTGCGGGTGGCCGGGCTGAAACGCCGGCTCTCCGCCGGCCTACCCGTGCGGGGCGGCGACGGGCTACCCCTGCGTACCCAGCTGGCGCTGATCTCCGAGAAGGCCGCCGCACTGGTGGCCCGGCAGGCCGCCTGTTACGTCGACGACCTGGTGCCCAGGCTCGCCGCCGAGGACATCCGGGTGCTGCGCTGGTCCGACCTCGGCGATGCCGAGCGGGAACGGCTGCGCACCTACTTCCGGGAGAAGATCTTCCCGGTGCTCACCCCGCTGGCGGTCGACCCGGCCCACCCGTTCCCGTACATCTCGGGCCGATCGCTCAACCTGGCCGTCGCGGTACGCGATCCGGACGGCGGGCCGGAGCTGTTCGCCCGGGTGAAGGTGCCCAACAACGTGCCCCGGTTCGTCCGGGTCGACCGGGACCAGCCCGGGGTTCGCATGCTGCCGGTGGAAGATCTCATCTCGGTGCACCTCGGTCAGCTCTTCTCCGGCATGCAGGTCGTCGAGTGCCACCTGTTCCGGGTCACCCGCAACGCCGAGGTCGAGGTCGACGAGGACCGGGACGAGGACCTGCTCCAGGCGCTGGAGCGGGAGCTGGCCCGCCGCCGCTTCGGTCCACCGGTACGGCTGGAGGTGGCTGCGTCGATCTCCGACCACATGCTGGAACTGCTCGTCCGGGAACTGGACATGGACACCCAGGACGTGCTGCGGGTCCGGGGCCTGCTGGACCTCTCCGCGCTCTGGCAGCTGTACGGCGAGGCCGACCGGCCCGACCTGAAGGATCCGCCGTTCGTCCCGGCCACCCATCCCCGGCTCGCCGAGGGCGAGGTGCCGCGCAGCGTCTTCGCCACCCTGCGCGACGGCGACGTGCTGGTGCACCACCCGTACCACTCCTTCGCCACCAGCGTGCAACGCTTCATCGAGCAGGCCGCCGCCGACCCGAACGTGCTGGCCATCAAGCAGACGCTCTACCGCACCAGCGGTGACTCACCGATCGTGGACGCGCTTGTCGACGCCGCCGCCGCCGGCAAGCAGGTGGTGGTGCTCGTCGAGGTCAAGGCCCGCTTCGACGAGGTGGCGAACATCGGTTGGGCCCGCACCCTGGAACGGGCCGGCTGTCACGTGGTGTACGGCCTGGTCGGCCTCAAGACCCACTGCAAGACCGCCCTGGTGGTACGCCAGGAGGGCAACCAGATCCGCCGCTACTGCCACATCGGCACCGGCAACTACCATCCGAAGACCGCCCGGCTCTACGAGGACTTCGGCATGCTCACCGCCGACCCGGAGATCGGCGCCGACCTGACCGACCTGTTCAACGTGCTCACCGGGTACAGCCGGCAGACCGCGTACCGGCGGCTGCTGGTGGCGCCGCAGGGCATTCGCAGCGGCCTGATCGAACGGATCGAACGGGAGATCAACCATGTCCGGCTGGGCATGCCGGGGCTCGTCCAGTTCAAGGTGAACTCGCTTGTCGACGAGGAAATCACCGACGCGCTGTACCGGGCCTCCCAGGCCGGTGTGCACGTCGATCTGATCATCCGGGGGATGTGCATGCTGCGACCGGGGGTCCCCGGCCTGTCGGAGAACATCCGGGTGCACTCGATCCTCGGCCGTTTTCTGGAACACTCGCGGGTCTTCCGCTTCGGCAACAACGGCGACGCGGAGTTCTGGATCGGCTCGGCCGATCTGATGCACCGCAATCTGGACCGGCGGGTGGAGGCACTGGTCCAGGTCACCGACCCGGTGGCCCGGGCCGAACTGGACCATGTGCTCGGTGCCGCCATGAGCCCCGACGTGGACGCGTTCGAGCTGGCCGGCGACGGCACCTGGAGCCGCCGGGCGGGCCGACCGGAGGCGTCCCTGAGCCGACTTCAGCACCTGCTGCTGCGCAGAGTCGGCAGCACGGCCGGCTGATCGGATCGGGAATAGGCTGAGCAGATGGTCGAGGAGGAACGGAAGTTCACGGTGGAGGCCGGGTGGGTGCTACCCGACCTCTCCCCCGCCGTGCCGCCCTCGGGGAGCGTCCGGAGGCTGCCGCCGGCGACCCTCGTCGCCACCTATCACGACACGGTGGACCTGCGGCTGGCCCGGGCGGGTGTCTCGCTGCGCTACCGCGAGGGCGACCAGGTGCCGTGGACGGTGAAGTTGCCGACCGGCAGCCCCGGTCTCCGCCACGAGATCTCCCGCCCCGGCGCCGCCGACGCGATGCCGGCGGAACTGGTCGAGCTGGTCACGGTGTTCCACCGGGGCGCCGCGCTGACCCCGGCGGCGGTGGTGCGTACCGTCCGGCACGCCCAGGAGATCGTCGACGAGGCCGGCCGCGTGCTGGCCGAGGTGGTCGACGACCAGGTCACCGTGCTCGACGCCGAGGGTGCCACCACCGGCGCCTTCCGCGAGGTGGAGGTGGAACGCAAGGCCGGTGACGTGGCACTGCTCGACCGGCTCAGCGAGCTGCTGAGTGCCGCCGGCGCCCAGGGTGGCGACTTCACCCCCAAGCACGTACGCGCGCTCGGCCGGGCGGCCACCACCGAACCGGACCTGGTGGCTCCGGACGAGCTGCCGGCCGATCCGAGCGCCGCGGTGGTGGTCACCGAGGCGGTACGCCGCGCGGTGGCTCGGCTGCTGGCGCACGACCCGCTGGCCCGGCTGCGTGCACCGGTCGGCGACGACGACACCGCCGTGCATCAGATGCGAGTGGCCTGCCGGCGGTTGCGCAGCGACCTGAAGACCTTCGGCCCGCTGGTCCGCCCCGCGTGGGCCCGGCCGCTGCGCACCGAGTTGAAGTGGCTGGCGGATGCCCTGGGGCCGGCCCGGGACGCGGAGGTGCTGCGGGAGCGGCTGCGTCGCACCGCCGCCGTCGACCCGGTCAGCCCGGTGGATCCGGCGGCGGTCGACCGGCTGGATGCCGTACTCGCCGACTGGCAGGAGGAGGCGCTGAACGGGGTCGACGAGGCACTGCGCTCATCCCGGTACCTCGCCCTGGTCGACGCGCTGGTGCTGGCGGCCAGGTCGCCGCGACTCACGCCCGGGTCGGACGCACCTGCCCGGCGGATGCTGCCTCGAATCGTGGCACGCCCGTGGCGACGACTGGCCGGCACGACGAAGAAGCCGGGCGGCGTCGCGATGTTGCATCCGGCCGGACCCGACGAGCAGTGGCACACCGTACGCAAGCAGGGCAAGCAGGCCCGTTCGGCGGTGACCGCGGTCGCGCCGGTGCTCGGCGGGGACGCCGCGAAGCTGGCCCGGGCGCTGGCGAAGATGCAGAAACTGCTCGGTGAGCACCAGGACGCGGCGGTGGCCGCCGAGACCTGGCGGGCGGTGGCCGAGGCGCGGCCCGACGACCATCAGTTGGCGGTGACCGCGGGCCGGCTGCTGGAACGTGAGCGGGCGGCGGTGCGTCGGGCGCGCGCGGATTTCCCGTACGCCTGGCGGCGAGCCAGCCGGCGGCGGCGCACCCGGTGGCTGACGTGACCGGGATCCGGGCGGCCGGGGGCGTGGTGTGGCGGCCGGCCGACGCCGACGACGTCGAGGTGTGCCTGGTGCACCGGCCCCGGTACGGGGACTGGACGCTGCCGAAGGGCAAGTTGGAGCCGGGCGAGCATCCGCTGCTCGCCGCCGCCCGGGAGGTCGCCGAGGAGGCCGACGCGCAGGCCGCGCCGCAGCAGCGGCTGCCTTCGGTGCGGTACCGCAGCGAGGGCCGGCCCAAGGTGGTCGACTACTGGTCGATGCGGGCGGTGGGCACCGGCGGCTTCCAGCCGGACACCGAGGTCGACGAGGTCCGTTGGCTGCCTGTCGACGACGCGATGACCATGGTCAGCTACCCGCACGACGCGGAGGTGCTGGCCGCGTTCGCGGCGCTGCCGCCGGTCACCGCGGCCCTGGTGCTGGTGCGACACGGGCACGCCGGTAAGCGGCTGACCTGGCCCGGCCCGGACACCGGTCGCCCGCTGGACGCCCGTGGCTGGTCCGAGGCGCAGGCGTTGGCACCGCTGATCGGGCTGATCCGCCCGACCCGCCTGCTGTCCGCGTCGCCACGCCGGTGCGTGCAGACCCTCGATCCGGCCGCCGCGTTGTTGGACCTACCGATCGAGGTCTGCGGCGATCTGGACGAGCCGAGCGCCGGTCAGCAGCCCGACGAGTGTGTGCTGGCCGCCGCCGCACGCCTGGCGGCGCTGGCCGCCGCCGGGGAACCGGCGGCGGTGTGCAGTCAGGGCAAGGTGATTCCGGGTGCCCTGGAGCGATTGGCGGGGCGGCGTGGTGACTGGGCCACCGGTAAGGGCGGCGGTTGGCTGCTCGCCTTCGCCGGTGACCACCTCGTCGCCGCCGACCGCCTCTGACCGGGTGCCGCAGCAGCACCGGCGGCACGGCCCGCCACCAGCGCCACCGCCAGCAGGCGGAGTTGACGAGGGCGCCCACCGTGCCGGCGGGCGCCCTCGTCGTACGACCGGCTCAGCGCCGGGTCGCAGCCTTCCTGGCCGGTGCCTTCTTCGCCGGCGCCTTCTTGGCCGTCGCGGTCTTCCGAGCCGCCGTCGCCTTGGTCGCCGCGGCGGTCTTCTTCGCCGGGGCGGCCTTCTTGGTGGCCGCCTTCTTCGCCGGGGCGGCCTTCGCGGTCGTCTTGGTCGCGGTGGTCTTCTTGGCCGCCGCGGTCTTGCTCGCCGTGGTCTTCTTCGCTGCGGTGCTCTTCGCCGCAGTCGTCTTCTTCGCCCCGGTCGTCTTCTTCGCCCCGGTCGCCTTGGCACCGGCGGTCTTGGCGGTGGCTCCGGCGGTCTTCTTCGCCGCAGCCGTGGCCTTCGGCACCTTGCCGCTGGCCACCATCTCCTTAAACCCGGCGCCGGGGCGGAACGTCGGCACCGAGGTCTTCTTGACCTTCACCGCCTCCCCCGTACGCGGGTTGCGGGCTGTTCGCGCGCCCCGGACACGCTTCTCGAACGCTCCGAAACCGGTGATCGCCACCTTCTCGCCCTTGGTGACCGCCGCCTGGACCTCAGCGAGGACCGCGTCGAGCGCGGCCGTCGCCATTTTCCGGTCCCCCAGGCGAACCGCGAGCGCCTCGATGAGCTCGGCCTTGTTCACGACTTCCTCCTGATTGTGCAACTGACTCGACGCGAGCCATTCTGCGCGCACGGTATGCCCTGTGCTGCCGGGACACAAACATTCGGCGGAAAAAACCCGTTGTGTCGTAACGGATTCGCCCCCGCCGGTGGCACCGGCGGGGGCGGAATCGGCTACGGATCGGGGCCTTCGGGCTACGCGACCCGGGGGAGGAAGGCCGGCCGGCCGGCCTCGAAGACGCTGATCCGGTCCTCGTGGCGGAGGGTGAGTCCAATGTCGTCCAAGCCCTCCATCAGCCGCCACCGGCTGAAGTCGTCGAGCGGGAACGACCAGGTGCCGGTGCCGGCCCGCACCTCGCGCGCGGTCAGGTCGACGGCCACCGGGATGGTCGGATCCTCCTCGACCATGCCCCAGATCTCTTCGACGGCTCTCAATTCCAGCTCCACCGGAAGCAACCCTTCCTTGAGGGCGTTCCCGCGGAAGATGTCACCGAAGCGCGGCGAGATCACCACTCGGAAGCCGAAGTCACGCAACGCCCACACGGCGTGCTCCCGCGATGAACCGGTGCCGAACTCGGGGCCGGCCACCAGAATCGACGCTCCCGAATAAGCCTGATCGTTGAGCACGAATGCCGGATCCTCACGCCACGCGCTGAACAGCCCGTCGGCGAATCCGGTCCGGGTCACCCGCTTGAGGTACACGGCGGGGATGATCTGATCAGTGTCCACGTCGGACCGACGCAGCGGCAGGGCGGTGCCGGTGTGCAGGGTGAACTTGTCCATGTCGCAGCCCTTCTTACAGGTCGGCGGGAGCGGCCAGCCGGCCGACAACGGCGGTGGCGGCGGCCACCGGCGGGCTCACCAGGTGGGTACGCCCACCCCGGCCCTGGCGGCCCTCGAAGTTCCGGTTGGAGGTCGAGGCGGCGCGCTGCCCCGGCGAGAGCGTGTCCGGGTTCATGCCCAGGCACATGGAGCAGCCGGCGAAGCGCCATTCGGCGCCGGCGTCGGTGAAGACCTTGTCCAGCCCCTCCGCCTCGGCGGCCTCCCGCACCGCGGCCGAGCCCGGCACCACCAGCATGCGTAACCCGTCGGCCACCCGGTGGCCGCGCAGCACGTCGGCGGCGGCCCGGAGATCCTCCAGGCGCCCGTTGGTGCACGAACCGACGAAGACCACGTCGACGGAGAGGTCGCGCAGCGCGGTGCCGGGGCGCAGGTCCATGTACGCCAGTGCGCGACGGGCGGCGGCCCGCTCCGGCTCGGTGACGAACTCCTCCGGATCCGGCACGGCCGCGCCCAGCGGCGCGCCCTGCCCGGGGTTGGTGCCCCAGGTGACGAACGGCGTGATCTCGGCGGCGTCCAGCGTCACCTCGGAGTCGAAGGTCGCACCCTCGTCGGTTGGCAGCGTCCGCCAGTACTCCAGCGCCGCGTCCCAGTCGGCGCCGCCGGGCGCGTTGGGGCGCCCCTTCAGGTACGCGAAGGTAATCTCGTCCGGCGCGATCATGCCGGCCTTGGCACCCCACTCGATGGACATGTTGGCGATCGTCATCCGTCCTTCCATGGACAGCGCCCGGATCGCCTCGCCCCGGTACTCCACGATGTGCCCACGCCCGCCGCCGGTGCCGACCTTGGCGATCAGGGCGAGCACCAGGTCCTTGGCGGTGACGCCGGGGCCGAGCTGCCCGTCGACGGTGACCGCCATCGTCTTCGGTCGGGCCTGCGGCAGCGTCTGGGTCGCCAGCACGTGCTCGACCTCGCTGGTGCCGATGCCGAATGCCAGGGCCCCGAACGCGCCGTGCGTGGCCGTGTGCGAGTCGCCGCAGACGATCGTCATGCCGGGCTGGGTGAGGCCGAGCTGTGGACCGATGACGTGCACGATGCCCTGGTTGGCGTCGCCGAGCGGGTGCAGCCGCACACCGAACTCGGCGCAGTTGCGCCGCAGCGTCTCAATCTGCGTACGGGAGGTGGGGTCGGCGATGGTGAGCAGGTCGCCGCGGCGCTGCTGGAACGAGGGATCGGCGTACCCGGTCGGGGTGTTGTGATCCTCGGTGGCCAGCGTGAGGTCGGTACGCCGCACCCGCCGGCCGGCCATGCGCAGCCCGTCGAACGCCTGCGGGCTGGTCACCTCGTGTAGCAGGTGCAGGTCGATGAAGAGCAGATCGGGCTCACCATCGGCGGACCGGACGACGTGCGCGTCCCAGACCTTCTCGGCCAGGGTCCTCGGCTCAGGAGTGACTCCCACCATCTGGACATCCTAAATTCTGGGAGGTAAATTTCGGCTTGTGGGACACAGTATGAGCGGTGTCGGTGTTCTCGACAAGGCGGTGGTCATCCTGGCCGCCTGTGTCGACGGCGCCAGCCTGGCCGAACTCGTTGAACGCACCAAGCTGCCCCGGGCCACCGCGCACCGGTTGGCCCAGGCGCTGGAGATCCACCGGATGCTGGTCCGGGACACCCAGGGTCGCTGGCGTCCCGGTCCACGCCTGGGTGAGCTGGCCAACGCGGCGCCGGATGTGCTGCTGACGGCGGCCGAGCCGCTGCTGGCCGCCCTGCGGGACGCCACCGGTGAGAGCGCCCAGCTCTATCTGCGCCGGGCGGACGAACGGATCTGCGTGGCCGCCGCGGAACGCGCCAGCGGGCTGCGCGACACCGTGCCGGTCGGCTCGGTGCTGCCGATGATCGCCGGATCGGCGGCGCAGATCCTGCTCGCCTGGGAGCCGCCCGAGGCGGTGATGCCGCTGCTGCCCCGGTCGAAGTTCACCGGCCGCACCCTCGCCGAGGTACGCCGCCGAGGCTGGGCACAGAGCGTCGCTGAACGCGAGGCAGGTGTGGCGAGCGTCTCGGCCCCGATCCGGGACCGGACCGGCCGGGTGATCGCCGCGATCAGCATCTCCGGCCCCATCGAGCGCCTCGGCCGCCGTCCCGGCGAACGCCACGCCATGGCCGTCGTCCGAGCCGGCCAACGCCTCTCCGGCCTCTGACCCCACCCAACCCGACCGGTCGACCCGACTTGTTGATCAAGAAGTTTTGGTCGCCGCCCCGCGGCGACCAGGGCGCGAACTTCTTGGTCGACTCCCCCGGAGGGGATAGGGATTTGGGTTTGGTAGCCCCGACCGGATTCGAACCGGCGCTACCGCCTTGAGAGGGCGGCGTCCTGGGCCGCTAGACGACGGGGCCAGGTGATTTCCTGATTCACCGCCCCGGGCGGGCGGTGCGGCAGTAGTCTAGCGGCGCCGTCGCGGCCGGCCCGACAGGGGGTGGCGCGACAGGGGGTGGCGCGACGGCAGACCAGGTAGTACGTCGGCGGACCAGGCAGGACGTCAGCGGGTGGATCACGGTGGTCAGGCTGCCCCGGTGCAGCGAAACGGCCCGCTCCGCAGCAGCGGAACGAGCCGTGAACACCTGTAGCCCCGACCGGATTCGAACCGGCGCTACCGCCTTGAGAGGGCGGCGTCCTGGGCCGCTAGACGACGGGGCCAGAACACATCGCGGCACCACCTTTTCAGGCGGTGCCGCCGAACTCTACCAGATCTCGCTACCGGAGCCCCTCGCGGTGCATCGGTGCCGAACTCCACCAGAATCCAGCGGCCTCGATTCGTGACGAATCTCGGCTGCGCTGGGGTACCAGGACTCGAACCTAGACTAACTGAACCAGAATCAGTCGGGCTGCCAATTACCCCATACCCCATTGGCCCCTTACGGCGCCGGGAACAAACTCTACCCTCCCGGCACCGACAGGCCAAATCGACTTCCCCAAAGTGCCCTTGAACTGCCAAAACGGCGATCAGGCCGCCGACACGACCGGGTTCGTCAGCTCACCGATCCCCTCGATCCGGACGCTCACCGTATCCCCGTCGGAGAGCGGGCTAACCCCAGCCGGCGTACCGGTCAACACGACGTCACCGGGCAGCAGTGTCATCACGTGTGAGACGTACGACACCAGAGCCGGCGCGTCGAAGACCATGTCGCCGGTGCGGCCCAGTTGACGTACCTCCATCTCCTCCGGGTCGCGACCGACCTCGCAGCGGATCTCCAGGTCGGTGACGTCCAGCCCGGTGGTGATCCACGGCCCGATCGGGCAGAACGAGTCGAACCCCTTGGCCCGGGTCCACTGGCTGTCGGAACGCTGGAGATCCCGGGCCGTGACGTCGTTGGCGCAGGTGTAGCCGAAGATGGCCCGTTCCGCCGCGGCCCGGTCCGCCCGGCGGGCGCCCGGCGCGCCGATCACCACCGCCAGCTCGGCCTCGTGCTCGACCTGCTTGCTGAACTCCGGTAGCCGGATCGCGTCCCGGGGACCGATGACCGAGGTCGAGGGCTTCAGGAACAACAGCGGCTCCTTCGGCACCTCCGCGCCGTGTTCGGCGGCGTGCTCGGCGTAGTTACGGCCGACGCAGACCACCTTGCTGGGCAGGATCGGCGAGAGCAGCCGGACGTCGGACAACGCCCAGCGGACCCCGCTGAACGTGATCTGGCCGAACGGGTGGCCGGAGATCTCGGCGATGGTGAGCCCCTGTGGCCCCGCCTCCGGCTCTCCCTCGACGACCCCGAACGACATTCCCTTGGCATGAGCGAAACGAGCGATACGCACCAGGCCAATGTAGTGGGGCCGGCAGACGATCGCCGCAGCTTACCCACGCCGCACACCGCCGAGGCCGGATTCGCCGTTTCGTACCCGCACGACGCGCGCCCGCACCTAGCGTCGGCTGCGGAGGTTCGTTCGTATGCCTGCATCGAGACGACACCACAGGACCCTCGCCGCGATCGTGCACTGCATCGGTCTGCTGACCGCGCTGCCGGTGCTGCCGACCGCCGCCGCCCCGGACGCTCCGGCGAAAACCGCCTCGCCCGCCGCACCGGCCGGGCGGCTCCAGCCGGCAGCGGCCGCAGCCGATCCCAGCATGCCGGCGGCGCCACCGGCGGTACCGACGCCGACCCGGGTCGTTTCGTCGGCCGCCAGGCCGAAGGTGAGCGTACGGGTCGCGCCGGAGCAGAGCGCCACTCCCGGCTACCGGATCGAGGTCCGTAACGCCGGCGGCACCCCGGTGGAGACGACCGTCCGTCAGGAACTGCCACCGGGCGTCTCGGCCACCACCGTCAGCGACGGGGGTCGGGTGGTACGTCCCGGCGGGTCGGCGGCCACCGAGGTGACCTGGCGGCTGAAGCTGCCGCCGGAGAGCACCACCACGCTGGGCACCACGCTCACCACGACCGCCTCCCGACAGCCGGTGACCGCGCCGACCTGTGCCTTCGCCAGGGACGGCGGGCAGCCGTACGACTGCGCGAGCGCCACCTGGACGGCGCCGGGGACGGCGACGTCGCAGGAGGCCACGGGCTGGCGTCGACAGACACCCGCGCTGCTGGTCGCCGGGGCCGCGCTGCTGGTGCTGGGCGTGGTGGGTCTGCTCACCTGGCGACGCCGCCGACGGCCGGTGGCCGCGGCACTGGCCTCGGACGGGCCGGGCACCATCTATCCACGCCCGTCCGCTCCCCGACCGCCGGCCCGACGCCGCAAGCCACCGGTCTGGATCGTGGTGCCGGTCGCCGCGACGGTGCTGGCCAGCACCGTCGGCGCCGCCGCGTGGTCCGCCACCCGCCGGGTCACCGCGATCGACACGGACAGTCAGCCGACCAGCGGTGCCTGGAGGGGCACCGGGGTCAGCGGGAGTTTGGGTAAGCCGCTGCGCGAGGACGCGTTCGAGTTCACCGTCTACCGGATGGCCTGCGAGCCGGGCCGGGGCGCGCGGCAGTGTCAGGCGACCGTCGGGGTCCGCAACCTCACCCCGGAGCACCAGAGCTGGCACGGGAAGCTGCAACGGGTCTATCTGGCCAACGGCAACTGGGTCACCACCGACGAGCCGGCCACCCGCCGGGCGAACCAGGGACGCGACGTATTCGCCGACCCGCTGGCCGCCGGCAGCCGGGTGGTGCTGCCGCTGGTCTTCACGATCAACGGGCGGGAGGCGCCGCAGCGGCTGGAGCTGCGCAGCGGCGTTTTCTCCGCCGGTGTCCGGGTAGACGTGCCCTGACCCGGCGGCCGGGACGGCGGTCGTACCCTTGGTGCCGTGACCGCCGGCCCCGTCCCCGCCCCACCCGCCGTCGTCGGTGCGGTCGGCGGGCCCGCCCGCGCGCCTGTGACCAGCCTTCCCGCCGCCGCCTGGCAACCCCGGCTCGCCGGTCACGAACTGCGCGCCGACGCGCTGACCGCCGGCCACCGGGCCCGGCGGGCCACCGGGCAACGCCACGCCATCGACGATTTCTTGTACGACTACTACGGCACCCGGCCGTCGGTGCTACGACGTTGGCACCCGGGCTTGGGTGTTCGGCTGGAGGCCGGCCCGGACGGTCCGGCACCGCACCACCGGTGGCGCTGGTACGCGACGGACGCGGCCGGCACGGTACGCCTCGACGTGGACGCGTTCCTCGCCGGCCGGGGCGAATCGGTGCGGTTCATCCACCGGCTCCTGACCGCGATCGTGTCCCGCCCGGCCTTCACCGGCTGCTTCGGGCTGCACGAGTGGGCAATGGTGTACCGCCAGCGTGAGCACCGCCACCCACTCCCTCTTCGCCTCGGCCAGCGGGGCACCGACGCGGTGGTCGAGGCGCACCAGATCCGGTGCACGCACTTCGACGCGTACCGCTTCTTCACCCCCGACGCGGTCGAGCGCAACCACCTCCGGCCGACCCGGGCCGGTCAGGTCGACCTCGACCAGCCGGGCTGTCTGCACGCCTCGATGGACTGCCACAAGTGGGCCACGAAGCTGGGCCCGGCCGTCCCCGGTGAGCTGGCGCTCGACTGCTTCGAGCTGGCCGGCGACATTCGGCTGCTCGACATGCAGGCGTCGCCGTACGACTTCTCCTCGTACGGTCAACCGCCGGTGGCCATCGAGACGCCGGAGGGCAAGGCCGAGTACGTGGCACGGCAACGGGAGTTCGCGCGACGGGCCGGTCGGTTGCGGACCCGGCTGATCGAGGTCTGCTCGGCGCTGCTGGAACAGGCCGAACCGGCGGCGCGACCCGAGGCGTGATCCGGGGCGACGTCGGGCACGACCGACTATTCGCCGTCCACTCTGCGGTCGCGCTTGCGCTGCCCGCGACGCTTCTTCTCGGCCAGCCGCCGTTCCTTGGCCGCCCGCGACGGGCGGGTCGGACGGCGTGGTGGCGGTGGCGGGGCGACCGCCTCGCGCAACAGGGACACCAGGCGCTCCCGGGCCGCTTCCCGGTTGGCCAGCTGGGCCCGGTGCTCACTGGCGGCGATCGTCAGCACACCGTCGACCAGCCGTCCGGCGAGCCGGTCCAGGGCCCGGGTGCGCAGCGACTCGGGGATGCTCGGCGAGCCGGCCAGGTCGAAGCTCAGCTCGACCCGGGAGTCGGCGGTGTTGACGCCCTGCCCGCCCGGTCCGGAGGACCGGGAGAACCGCTCGCGCAGCTCACCGGCGGGAACCACCCACCGGCCGGTCACCCGCAGTCCCTCGTCCACGCCCTGAGGCTAGCGCGGGGTGAGAAACGGGTTCGCACCAACGCCGCGAGCACACCTCCGATGCGGTGTCAGCGGGTGGGTCGCTCGTCCGCGCTGCTGCTCGGCGTCGGCACCGGTGCCGGATCGTCGCTGCCACCGACGGCGGCGTACGCGACCGCTCCGACCAGGAGCAGGGCGATGACGCCGACCTTAGTGGTGACGACTTTGATCAGCGTCCAGGCGGCGCGACGCGCTCCGGGCACTGTCTTCTTCGCCGCCTGGTAGTCGTTCCAGCCCCGCCGGGCGCGTGCGTACGACGACCCGACGCCACTTCCGATGATCAGCCCCACCAGCAGGAGGGCCGCGATGATAGGACGCTCCACCCACGCCAGTATTCATACCGAGCGTAATATTTCCATTCTCCGATCATCGTACGCCGGAATCCGACAGTTACCCCGATCTCCCCGTAATCGGACAGTAGCTCTGGGTGATCAGCCTCCCTTTCCGATGATCGTGTCCGCGGTCTGCTGCACCTGCTCGATCGGGATGGCGAACCCGATACCGATGGAACCGTTGCTGTCGATGGTCGCGATCGCGGTGTTCACCCCGACCACCTCGCCCCGGGCGTTGACCAGGGGCCCACCCGAGTTGCCGGGGTTGATCGAGGCGTCGGTCTGCACCGCCCGGTGCCGGTTGTCGCCGAGCCGCACCTGGCGGTCCAGCGCGCTGACGATGCCGGCGGTGACCGTGCCGGGCAGTCCCAGTGGCGACCCGACCGCCAACACCGGTTCGCCGACCCGGGTCGAACCCGGCTTGGCCAGCGGCAGCGACGCGAGGCCGGCCGACGCCGGCACCCTGAGCACCGCGAGATCACTGCCCGGCTCGCGGCCCACCACCTCCGCCGCGAACCGCCGGCCGTCCGGCAGTTCGACGGTCACCGGTCCGCCCCGGCCCTTGGCGATGATGTGGTCGTTGGTGATGATGTGCTGCTCGGCGTCGACCGCGAAGCCCGAGCCACTTGCCGAGCCACTCGCATTTCCGCCCACCAACACCGACACCACGCCAGGCACGGTCTTCTCGGCGGCGGTCACCAACTCGGCCGGGACCGGGGCTGCGGACGCGGCGGCCGGTCCCGCAACACCGTCACGACCGGCCACCCAGCCACCGGCCAGCGCCCCCGACCCGGCGGAGATCGACACCATCGCCAGCCCGGCCAGCAGTCGGCGGCGCCAGCCGCCGAGCAACCGCTCCCGTGCCTGCGACGCCGCGTCGGACCCGCCCCGCCCGTCCGGGTCGAGATCGGGCGAGACGAACCAGGGCCCACGTGGCTCGCCCAGTCCGGTCTGCACTGCCATAGCTACGCTCCTCACGTGTGCCGCCGGCTGCGGCCACTGTCGCGGATCGGGCGGTCGGATTCAGGGCAGGCGGGAGAACCAGCGCATCGAGCCGACCGCCGCGCCCATCGCGAAGACCAACCCGAGCCCGATGAACCGGGCCGAGATGTCCTGGCGCACCTCGCGCCAACCCACCGAGCTGCCGATGTCGTCGTAGACGGCCCGCAGTTCGGCGCTCGTACCGGCCTCGTGGAAACCGCCCCCGGTCTGCTCGGCCACCGCCCGCAGCGTCTCCCCGTCCACCGGCACCTGGATCGGCCGCCCGCCCCGGTCGACGAAGCCGCCCGGGGTACCGAACGAGATGCTGTGCACCGGTACGTCGAGGGCCACCGCCTCGGCGGCGGCCTCCACCGGATCCATGCCCGAGGTGTTCGCCCCGTCGGAGAGCAGGATGATCCGGGCCGGTGGCGGCTCGGTCGCGGCCCGGTCGTCCAACGCCTTCACGGCGCCCAGCGAGGTGCTGATCGCCTCGCCGATCGCGGTGCCCTGCACACCCGTCGTCCCCTCGGCCAGGCGGTCGATCCCGCCGTGCAGCGCTTCCCGGTCGGTGCCCGGTGGCACCAGCACCGCCGCGCTGCCGGCGAACGCGACAAGTCCCACGTTGAACTCCCGGGGCAGGCCGTCGGCGAACCGCCGGGCGGCGCTCTTGGCCGCGCTGAGCCGGTCCGGCTCGACGTCACCGGCGAGCATCGAGGTGGAGACGTCCACCGCCACCATCACGGTGGCGCGTTCCCGGGGCACCCGGACCTCGGCGGTGGGACGGGCGAAACCGACCACGAGCAGGGCCAGCATCGCCAGGAAAAGGCCCGCCGGCAGGTGCCGGCGCCAGGTCGGACGCCGGGGTGCGACCCGGTCGAGCAACCGCAGATTGGTGAAGCGCACCGCGTACCTGCTGCGTCGCCCCTGCGCCACCAGATACGCCGCCGCCAGTGCGAGGACGCCGAGCAGCAGCCAGAGCCGGACGGGTGACTGCCAGATCACGCCGCACCTCCCCGATGCGTCGGTGCCCGTGCGGACGCCAGCCGACGCTGCGCGTGCACGTGCCGAACGATGTCGACGGTCCAGTCCCGGTCGGTACGCAGCGCCAGGTGCGTCGCACCGGCCCGGCGCAGGGCGTGCCGGACCTGGTCACGTTGGGCGGCAGCGGCCGCCGCGTAGCGTTCACGCAGGTGGCGATCGCCGGTCCACACCTCGCGGCGCTCGCCGGTCTCCGGGTCGACCAGGGTGATCAGACCGACGTCCGGCAGCTCCAACTCGCGGGGGTCGGTGACCTCGACCGCGAGCACCTGGTGGCGCACCGTGAGCCGACGTAGCGGACGCTCCCACCCGGCCGGCAGCCGGGCATCGTCGGGCAGGCCGTCGAGGAAATCGGAAACCACCACCACCAGACCACGCCGGTGGGCGACCCGCAGCACCTCGGCGAGCCCGTCAGCCAGCCCGACGGCGGGCGCGGCCACGGGCGCGCCGTCCGGGTGGTCGCCGACCCGAGGCGCGGCCAGCAACGCGCGCAGCAGCCCGAACACGTGGGTACGCCCGCCGCGGGCGGGCACCCGACGCAGCCCGTACGGCGTCAGCACCTGCGCACCGAGCCGGTTACCCGGTCCGGCGGTGAGGAAGCCGATGGTGGCGACCGCGGCCACCGCCAGTTCGCGCTTGTCCAACTCGGCGGTGCCGTACTCCATGCTGGGGCTGGCGTCGACCAATAGCCAGGTGGTCAGCTCCCGGTCGGCGTCCACCTCCCGCACGTGCGGCACCGCGGTGCGGGCCGTCACCGCCCAGTCCATCCGGCGAACCTCGTCCTCGCCCGGCCGGTACTCGCGGCTGCCCGCCGGCTCGCTGCCCGGGCCGGGCAGCAGACCATGCCGCTCGCCGTGCAGCAGTCCGTCGAGGCGCCGGGTCACCGTGAGTTCCAGCCGCCGCAACCGCTGGCCCGGCGTGAGATCGGTGAGCATCGGGTCCGCCGCCACGGGCGGCGGGGGGTTCCGGCGGCCCATCAGGCGACTGCCAGGTCGGTCGCGTACTCCGGCCTGCCGGTGGCCGCCCGGGGCGGCGGAACCGCCTCGACCAGCCGATGGACGACCCAGTCGGCGCTGACCCCGTCGGCGACCGCGTCAAAGGAGAGGACCAGCCGGTGAGACAGTACGTCCACGGCGAGTTCCCGCACGTCGTCGGGCAGGACGTAGCCCCGCCCGCGGAGCAGTGCCTGGGCGCGGGCGGCCGCGACCAGCCCCAGGGTGGCGCGTGGACTGGCACCGTAGGCGAGCAGCCCGGCCATCTCCGGCAACCCGAACCGGCCCGGATCACGGGTGGCGAGGATGAGCCGGACCACGTACTCGGCGATGGCGTGATGGACGAACACCCCCCTGGCCTGACGCTGGAACTCGCGCAGCCGGTCCGGGCCGAGCACCCGGTGCGCCCGGGGACGGTCGGCGCTCATCCGGTAGAGGATGGCCAACTCGTCGGCGACGTCCGGGTAGCCGACGACGATCTTCATGAGAAAGCGGTCCCGCTGCGCCTCCGGCAGCTGGTAGACCCCTTCCGATTCGATGGGATTCTGGGTGGCCAGCACCAGAAACGGCTCCGGTACCGGGTGACTCCGACCGCCGATCGACACCTGACGCTCGGCCATCGCCTCCAGCAACGCCGACTGCACCTTCGCCGGCGCGCGGTTGATCTCGTCCGCCAGCACCAGGTTCGCCATCACCGGGCCCAGCTCGACGTCGAAGGTCTCCTTCGAGGCGCGGTAGATCCGGGTGCCGACGATGTCGGAGGGCACGAGGTCGGGGGTGAACTGGATGCGGGAGAAGCTGCCACCGACCACCGTCGCGAGGGTCTGCGCGGCGAGGGTCTTGGCCACCCCCGGTACGCCCTCCAACAAGGCGTGCCCGTCGGCGAGCAACGCGACCAGAAGGCGCTCGACGAGCCGATCCTGCCCGACGATCACGCGTTTGACCTCGAAGAGCGTCTGGTCCAACTGCGCCGCGGTCTCGTCCGGATCGGCCGGGCTGGGCAGGCCGGCCATGGTGTCCGAGATGTCCGTCACGGTGCTTGCTTCCCGAGGCGACCGGCGGACAAACGTCGGAATTTCCGGCCCTCCGCCACCCAGACCACGTGATCGACGTCGTTACCGGACACCGGCAGGGCGGGCCTGTGTCACCGGCCTGCGTCGTGTGACGCAGGCCGGTGACAGTGGACGGATCAGCGGTGCACGAGGAGGTAGAACGGCAGGTCGGCGGGGACACCTGCGGAGTCGCGGGTCTGGATGAAGACCGCGTTCGGGGTGAGCAGCCGCCGCGCGACCGAGACCTCACCGGCGGGTGGGATGCAGCACGAGTCCGGCCGCCCGATCGTCGCCACGTAGATGCCGTTGGTGACGTTGCTGCCGAACTGCACCTCGTACTGTCCGACGCCGTACTTGATGACGACGCCGGCGCCGCGGGCCTTGATGCCGTTGGCGTTGACCGCCGTGCCGTAGAAGCCGCTGACGGCCTGGGTGCCCATCCCGTCGCCCTTGGCGAGGGTGGCCTTCGCGCTGTTCAGCGAGGCCGTGGTGACGGCCGGCTGCTGGGCGGTGCGGGCAGTGGGTTGCGCAAGCTGAGCGGTCGGCTTCGCCACGGCGATGCCACCGCCGGCCAGGGCGATCGCCAGGGCCGCGATCGCCACCACAGCCGTCTTACGTCGGAATAATCTGGTCATGACGGGTCTCCCTTTTCCAGGCGTGGAGATACGGCCGACCCGTGGCACACGGGACGGTTGTTGCTTTTTCGAGTCGGGCGACAATGAGCGCTTACCGCCTACATGCCCCGTCCAGGAGCGCACCCCGAAGACGTGTCCCGCTCGCCGACTGATGCGTCCCGAGCTGGGAATTCGCGCCAGAACGCAGCCTCCTGAGCAGCTGAAACGTAGCACCGAGAAATGCCGGTGGTCAATAGTGTGAATACTCTCGGCGAGTTGTCGGATCAACGCCAGCAATCGCAAGAAGTGAAGGCGTGAACAATTCGCGAAATCGATTCTGAAGGCCGCTGGCGGATATTTTCGGCCGCGCTCGGGCCGGTGACTCGACGCCGGGGCACACACATCGGGCGAAGTTCAGTAACCTGCGTGCCGTGAAGATCACCATCGGTCACCGGGCCTGGCGGCCGTCGGGTGTCAGCCTGCTCTGCGGGCTGGCCGTCGTGCCGGGTGCCGGGTGGGCGCTGGCGCGGTCGTTCGGTCTGGACCGGGGACCGCTGGTGCAGGCGTTGGCGTTCACGCCGTACGTGACGCTCGGGAGCCTGGCCCCGCTGGTGCTCGCGCTCGCCCTGCGCCGCCGTACCCCGGCGATCGTCGCGGCGCTGACCACCCTGGCCCTGGTCGCGCTGGTGGCGCCCCGCGCCCTGCCCGCGCCACAGCCGAACGCCGCCGGGCCGACCGTGCGGGTGCTCACCGCCAATCTGCTCGCCGGTGCCGCCGATCCGGCGGCGGTGCTGGAGCTGGTGCGCGCCCGGCAGGTCGACCTGCTGCTCGTGCAGGAGTTCACCCCGGCGGTCGAGGCCGAGCTGGACCGGCTCGGCCTCGACCGGTTGCTGGCGTACCGTCAGCTCAACCCGGTCGTCGGCACCCCCGGCTCCGGGCTCTACGCCCGTCACCCGCTCAGCGACGGCGGCATCCGCCAGCTGCGCGGCGCCTGGGGCTTCACACAGGCGTACGCGACCGTCGCGGTGCCCGGCGCACCCCCGGTACGCGTCGAGTCGGCGCACCCTGCGGCCCCGTACGCGATCGATCAGGTGGACGCCTGGCACGCCGACCTGGCCGCCCAGCCGACGGCCGCCCCCGACGGACCGTTGAGCATCCTCGCCGGGGACTTCAACGCCACGCTCGACCACGGTCCGTTGCGCACCCTGATCGACACCGGCTATGTCGATGCCGCCGCATCGGTCGGCGCCGGTCTCACCGGCACCTGGGGGCCGTACGACGGCGACCTCATCCCGCCCGTGGTGATCGACCACGTGCTGGTGGACCGTCGCATCGCCGTGCGAGACGTGACGGTCCACCCGTTGCCCGGCAGCGACCACCGCATGCTCCTCGCCGAGCTGCGGCTACCCACCGCCGAGGGCCGGTAGGGCGCGGGCTCCGCCCCGGCGCGGGCCACCCCCGAGCGCGGGCTACACCCGGGCGCGGTCCAGCCCGTAGGTCAGCGCGTCGACCGTGGCGTGCCAGCTCGCCTCGACCACGTTGGGATGCACGCCGACGGTGGTCCAACCGCCGCCCCGCCCGTCGGCCGTCTCTACCAGCACCCGGGTCACCGCGCCGGTGCCGTGACTGCCCTCCAGGATCCGCACCTTGTAGTCGGCCAACTCGAAGCCCCGCAACTCCGGGTAGTGCCGGCCGAGGCCGACGCGGAGGGCCTCGTCCAACGCGTTCACCGGTCCGTTGCCCTCGGCCGTGGCGATCACCCGTTCCCCGCGCACCCTGATCTTGACGGTCGCCTCGGAGACGACCGCGCCGTCCTCGCGGTGCTCGACCAGCACCCGGTACGACTCCAGCGCGAACGGCCGCACCGGCGCGGCGTCCGGCAGCTCGGAGCGGACCAGCAGCTCGAACGAGGCGTCGGCGGCCTCGAAGGACCACCCGCCGGCCTCCAACTCCTTGACCCGGTTGGTGACCCGGGACAGGGTCTCCGGATGGCCGGCCAGATCCAACCCCAGCTCGCGGCTCTTCAGCTCGATGCTTGCCCGGCCGGCCATCTCGGTGACCAGGATCCGCATGTCGTTGCCGACCACCTCGGGCTCCACGTGGTTGTAGAGCAGCGGATCCACCTTGATCGCGCTCGCGTGCAGACCCGCCTTGTGAGCGAAGGCCGCAGCCCCGGCGTACGCCTGGTGGGTGTCGGGGGCGATGTTGGCGATCTCGGCGATGGCGTGGGAGACCCGCACCATCTGCTCCAGGCAGCCCTCCGGTAGGACCGGCAGCCCGAGCTTGAGTTGGAGGTTCGCGACGACCGCGAAGATGTCGGCGTTGCCGGGCCGCTCGCCGTACCCGTTGGCGGTGCCCTGCACGTGCCGGACCCCGGCCTCGACGGCGGCGATGGTGTTGGCCACCGCGCAGGCGGTGTCGTTCTGGGCGTGCATGCCGAGCAGCTCCGGCGCGACGCCGATCCGATCGGTGAGGTCGACGATGGCGGCGGTCACCTGGGACGGCAGCATCCCACCATTGGTGTCGCAGAGCACGAACCGCTCGGCGCCCGCCGCGAACGCGGTCTCCACCACCGACGCGGTGTACGCCGGGTCGTGGCGGTAGCCGTCGAAGCTGTGTTCGCCGTCGACGAAGACCCGCCGTCCCTCGGCGACCAGGTGGGCCACCGTGTCGTGGATCATCGCCAGGTTCTCCTTGGCGGTGGTGCGCAACGCCCGCTCGACGTGCCGCAGGTCGGCCTTGGCGACCAGGGCGATCGCCGGGGTCTGTGCGTCGAGCAGACCCCGCACCTGCGGGTCGTCGGCGGCCACCGCACCGGCCCGGCGGGTGGCGCCGAACGCGACGAGCACCGCGTGCCTGAGTTCGAGTTCGGTGCGCGCCCGGCGGAAGAACTCGGTGTCCTTCGGCACCGCGCCCGGCCATCCGCCCTCGATGAACCCGACACCGAACTCGTCGAGCAGCCGGGCCACCGCGAGCTTGTCGACCACCGAGTAGCTGAGCCCCTCGCGCTGGGCGCCGTCGCGCAGCGTGGTGTCGTACACCTGAAACGTCATGGTGATCCCTTCGTCAGTCACCGGCCGGCGCAACAAAAAGACCCCCCGCGGCTGCGGGAGGTCTGCGCGCTCGGCGAGGGAAAGGCCGGCGCGCTAGTTGCCAATAATGCGGGCGGTGCTGGTCACGACCGGTACTCTGCCACCTCCGGGTCGCCTTTGGGAGGCACAATCCACATCCCGGGACAGCCGTCAACTCCTGGTTCGGATGACTCTCCTGGTGTAGACCGCCGGGACGGGGGTAGGAGTTTTCGGGACAACGAAACATCTTCCTCCGCGACGGCTCAACCACGGGCCGAGACAGGAGCATCCCATGGACAGGCACGACCCGAACACCCCGAACACCCCCGACGCCACGCCCAACCCGGAGCTGCGCGCCGTCGACCAGAGCGTCGTCGCGGGCGGCGCCCCAGCCGGCGCCTTCGACCCCTGGAGCTACCGGGACGAGGCCGGAGTGGCCGACACGAACCTGGTCGGCTACAAGGTGGAGGCCAGCGACGGCTCGATCGGCAAGATCGACAGTGACAGCACCGAGGTCAACGGCAGCTACCTGGTGGTGGACACCGGGCCGTGGATCTTCGGCAAGAAGGTCATGCTCCCGGCCGGGACGGTGAACCACGTCGACCACGAGGAGCAGAAGGTCTTCGTCGACCGCACCAAGGACCAGATCAAGGCCGCGCCGGAGTACGACGAGACGGCCACCGACCCGGCCTACCGGGACAAGCTCGGCGGCTACTACAACGACACGTACACGGCCACGCCGCCCGGTGGCCCCCTGCGGTAAGGGCACCCGACAACGTGACGGCCGGTGGGACGCTGTTCCACCGGCCGTTACCGTGTCCGGATGGACGCCACTGAGCAGACTCGCAGAATCCCCTTCACCAGGATGTTCAACTTCCGGGACGTGGGCGGCTACCGCGGCCTGGACGGACGGACCGTCCGCACCGGACGGCTCTACCGCTCCGACTCGCTGCACGGGATGGATGAGGCCGACCGGGAGGCGTTCGCCGCACTCGGCGTGCGTACCGTGGTCGACCTGCGCCGACCGCAGGAGGTTGAGCGATACGGCCGGGTGCCCGACTTCGACGGCCTCGCCTACCGGCACATCCACCCGGAGCACGCGCACTGGGAGGAGCAGCCGTACCGGCCCGACACCGATCTCGCCCGCTACCTGGCCGACCGGTACGCCGACCTGGCCCGCACCGGCACCGCCGGGCTCGCCGAGGCGATCGGCCTCATCGCCGACAGCGCGAACGCACCGGTGGTGGTGCACTGCGTCGCGGGCAAGGATCGCACCGGCATCGTCTGCGGCCTGACTCTCGCGGTGCTCGGCGTCGAGGACACCGAGATCGCGGCGGACTACGCGCTGAGCACCGAGGCGTCGCAGCGCTTCGCCGCCTGGGTGGCCACAGCGCATCCCGAGGTGCCCGAGCTGCCCATGCCGTACCTGTCCTCACCGGCCGAGACGATGTCGCTCTTCCTGGCCGAGATCCGGGAGGGGCACGGCTCGGTCGACGACTACCTGCGGCACGCCGGTGTCACCGACGCGCAGCTCGCCGCCCTGCGTGACCACCTGCTGGCCTAGGCCGAGTTGCCCGAAACCGTGCCCGCGCGAGCTTCACCGGCGCGGCATGGGCAGGGGCCCCGGGCCACGCTCGACGTGACGACGGGACCCTCGACGAACCGCTCAGGACACGCGGTGGACCCAGTTGTGCGGGTCCTCCGCCTTGCCCCGCTGAAGATCCACGAGCTGTTGGCGCAGCGCCATGGTGACGGTGCCCGGCTCCCCGCCGGCCACGGCGAACTCCCCGTCCGGGAAGCGCACCTGCCCGATCGGGGTGATCACCGCCGCGGTGCCACAGGCGAATACCTCGCGCAGTCGGCCGCTTGCGGCGTCCGCCCGCCAGTCGTCGAAGGTCACCGGCCGCTCCTCGACCCGGTGCCCGGCCGCCACCGCCAGGGTGAGCAGAGACTCGCGGGTGATACCGGGCAGGATCGTGCCGGTCAGCGGCGGAGTGGCGATCGACCCGTCCTCGTAGACGAAGAAGACGTTCATGCCGCCCAGTTCGTCGACGAACCGGCGCTCCACGGCGTCGAGAAAGACCACCTGGTCGCAGCCGTGTTCGAAGGCCTCGGCCTGAGCGGCCAGCGAGGCTGCGTAGTTGCCGCCGCACTTGGCCGCGCCGGTGCCGCCGGGCGCCGCCCGGGTGTAGTCGGGCGAGACCCAGACCGTCACCGGCTTGACCCCGCCGGAGAAGTACGCCCCGACGGGCGAGGCGATCACCGAGTAGAGGTACTCGTTGGCCGGGCGGACGCCGAGGAACACCTCGCTGGCGAACATGAAGGGCCGCAGGTAGAGGCTGCCGCCGTCCGCGCCGTCGGGAATCCACTCCCGGTCGATCTCGATCAGCCGGTGCAGCGAGTCCACGAAGGTCTGCTCCGGCAGCGCCGGCATGGCCATCCGGGCGGCGGAGGTGTTGAACCGGGCCGCGTTGGCGTACGGGCGGAACATCGTCACTCCACCGTCGGCCGCCCGGTACGCCTTCATGCCCTCGAAGATCTCCTGCGCGTAGTGCAGCACCGCACTCGCGGGATCCATCGGGATCGGCGCCCGCGCCTCGACCCGCGCGTCGTACCAGCCCTTGCCGTCGGCGTAGCGGATGGTGACCATGTGGTCGGTGAACACCCGGCCGAACCCGGGGTTTGCCAGCAGCGCAGCCCGGTCGGTGGCGGATACCGGTGCGGTATTCGGACGGATCTCGAAGTCGATCTTGTCACCACCGCTCATCGCGCTGACCTCCCTGGGGACGACGGCATGCGCCGACCGCACGCCGGAAAACATGGTTGTGCCAGAACCTACCCGAACGGTCGTTCAGCGGATAGGTCCACCGGTGCACAGGGGGCACCTCATCGGCGTCCGCCGCCCCTGCCCGGCCGATCCGGCGGAGCATCGACGGCCGGTGGGACGTCGACCGGTTCAGCCGCCGGCTTGCGCCGCGATCCGGTCGCCCACCTCGGCGGTGCGTACCGTCCCCTCGGGACGCCGGGCGGCCAACTCCGCGCTGACCGCGGCGGTGATCCGGGCGGCGGCGTCGCCGTGCCCGAGCTGGTCGAGCAGCAGCGCCGCCGAGAGCACGGCGGCGACCGGGTCGGCGACGCCGCGGCCGGCGATGTCCGGCGCGGAGCCGTGCACCGGCTCGAACATCGACGGGTACGCCCCGTCGGGATTGATCGAGCCGCTGGCGGCCAAGCCGATGCCACCGGTGACGGCGGCGGCGATGTCGGTCAGGATGTCGCCGAAGAGGTTGTCGGTGACCACCACGTCGTACCGCTGCGGCTGGGTGACCAGGAACATCGCCGCCGCATCGACGTGCTGGTACTCGGTGGCGATGTCCGGGTGCTCGGCGGCGATCGTCTCGAAGGTGCGCGACCACAGCGAGCCGGCATGGGTGAGCACGTTCGTCTTGTGCACCAGGGTCACCTTGCGCCGCTCGCGCCGGGCCGCCCGAGCGAAGGCGTCCCGGATCACCCGCTCCACACCGTGCCGGGTGTTCAGGCTCTCCTCGGTGGCGATCTCGGCCGGAGTGCCCCGGTGCAGCGAGCCGCCGGCACCGGCGTACAGGCCCTCGGTGCCCTCCCGGACGACCACCAGGTCGACCTCACCCGGCTTGACCGCCGCGAGCGGGCTGGTCACCCCCGGCCAGAGTCGCGACGGACGCAGGTTGACGTACTGGTCGAAGGCGAAGCGCAGCTTGAGCAGCAGACCGCGCTCCAGGACGCCGGGCGGCACGGTCGGATCGCCCACCGCGCCGAGCAGGATCGCGTCGTGCCCGGCCAACTCGTCGAGCACCGAATCGGGCAGGACCTCGCCGGTGCGGTGGTAACGTGCCGCTCCGAGGTCGTACTCGGTCACCTCGACACCGGGCAGCACCGCGTCGACGACCTTGCGCGCCTCCGCGACCACCTCGGGGCCGATCCCGTCCCCGGCCACCACCGCGATGCGTGCCACGTCCGTCAGCTCCTTCGTTCGAATGGCTCGACGGTACGCCGCCGTCCCGCCCCCCGGTACGAGTGTTCCATATGTCGGGAATTCGGTGACGCACAGCAGCTTCCCAGGCGGCATTCATGGCTCGGTCATCTCCGCTGCCTAGCGTGAGCGTGACGGGCTGTGGGGCCCGGGCGGGCGCCACGACGGAGCGGTGTCCGCCGAGGAGGGGACGGACGCGATGTGGACCGACGAGCAACCACGAACCCGCTGGGTGGACCCGACGGTCTTCCGCTTCCGCCGGCCCGACCTGCGACTGGGCACCCGGGAGCAACGACCGGACCGGGCCGATCCGGTGGCCGGGAACCGGATCGCCGTCCGGCACACCGTGCACACCTCGACGGCGACGTACACCCTGCTGCTGAACGCCCCCGAGTGGCTGGGCCGGCGCGGCACCGGCGCGGCGCTGCGCGACGCGGTGGCCGAGCTGCGGGCGATCGACCTGACGTACGGCCCGAACCGCCCGGACAGCCTGGTGTCCCGGCTGCGCCGGGGAGAGATCAGCCCCGAGTCGTACCCGCCATTGACCGACCTGGTGGACCGCTGCGCCGCGATGCGCGCGGCCACGGACGGTTGGTTCGACGCCTGGGCGGTGCCCGGCGGCTTCGACCCGGGCGGCCTGCTCGGCGGGTGGGCGGTCGAGCGGGCCGCAGCCCGGTTGCGCCAGGCCGGCATCCACGACTACGCCGTGGTCACCGGTGCCGACCTGGTGGTACGCGGCCAGGCCGCGCACGGTGGCCCGTGGCGGATCGCGGTGCACCACCCCATCGACCGAGGCCGGGCACCGCTGCTGCTGGAGATGACGGCCGGCGCGCTCGGCACCTCCGGCGTGACCGGACGACAGGGCCACGTGGTGGACCCGCACACCGGCGAGCCGGCGGGGCAGTTGGTCGCCGCCACCGTGATCGGCCCCGACCTCGCGGTCGCCGACGCCTACGCCACCGCCCTGTACGCCGCCGGACCGACCGGGCTGGCCTGGTTCCGTCCGGAGTCGGACTACCGGGTGCTCTTCGCCGCACCGCGCTGACCCGCACAGTTTCGGGTGCGCGGCGGAGGTCGGCCGGCCATCCGTGGCAGGAGCAGCGATCGGCCGCCACGGTCGCGGCAACGACCGTGGCGGCCGCTCGCCGACGAGTGCGCGTGGCTCGCACAATCGAGGGGTGCGGGCCGCTCGGCCGGGCGTCGACCTCGCCACCCGAAGACGGGCCGGCGCACGTGCTCGGCAGGTGACCGCATCCGTACGTTATCGAATTGACGCGTTTCGCAGCAAGGGTTCCACAGGGGAGCATATGCGCAAACCTGGTACTCCGGTATTCGCCTGCGGCGGGGCCCTTTCGACAAGGTGAACCGCAGATGGCACGCTGTCCGCCGTGAGTTTCGATCTGAGCGTGTGGGCCCTGGCGGACGGGGCGACGCCCGAGGATGTACGAGCGGCGGTGCAGCAGTGCCGCAGCGGCCGGCACCACGAGCGTCAACCGGACCCACGATGTGTGGCCTTCTACCGGGCGATCACCGCCCGCTACCCCGACCAGCCGGCCGGCCCGAACACTCCCTGGGCGGTGGCGCCACTGCACAAGGCGGCCGACCACATCGAGCTGAACCTGGACCCGGTCTGCCCCGACCAGGTGCTGCTCGACATCGAGCGGCTGGCCGGCGAGCACCGGCTGATGCTGTTCGACGCCCAGGACGGCTCGGTGTACCCGCCACCCGGGGCTCGGCTGCCCGGCTGACCGACCCGCCGTGCCGGACGGCAGACCCGCGACGGCAACCCGGCTGGCCAGATCGGGCGGATCTGCGGTCGATCCGGCAAGCCGCCGCCACGGTGGGCACGACAACCCGACCGTCTGGTCCTCGGCGATCGGATGACGAGGGGCCCGGCCGAAGGCCGGGCCCCGTCGTGGCGTGTCTGGAACGTTCGGGTGGGCTACTCGTCGCGCAGGTCGGCAGCGCTGGCCGAGGTGGCGCCGATCGAGTCGGCGGCCGAGGTGAGCAGGTCGGCACCGAGCGCCTGGTCCACGGTGAGGGTCATCAGCGTCTCACCGCCGGCCTCCCGACGGGCCACCTGCATCGCCGCGATGTTGACGCCGGCCTGACCGAGCAGGGTGCCGACGGTGCCGACCACGCCCGGGCGGTCGGCGTAGCGGAGGAAGAGCAGGATGCCCTCGGCACCGATCTCCACGTCGAAGCCGTCCACCTCGGTCAGCTTGATGACGTCGCGGGTGCCGGCCTGGGTGACGGTGCCGGAAACACTTACCGTGCGGCCGTCGGGCAGCGCGCCGCGCACGGTGACCAGGACGGGGTGGTCGGTGGTCTCGGTCTGGGTGGCCAGTGACACCTCCACCCCGCGCTGCGCGGCCAGGTGCGGCGCATTGACGTAGGTCACCTGCTCCTCGACCACCGAGCTGAACAAACCCTTGGTGGCGGCGAGCTTGAGCACCGACACGTCGTGGTCGACGATCTCGCCGCACACCTCGACCGTGACGCTGGCGGCGACCCCGCCGGCCACCGCGGTGAAGGCGCGGCCGAGCTTCTCGGCAAGCGGCAGCAACGGCCGGACGTCCTCGGCGACCACGCCGCCGGCCTGCACGTTGACCGCGTCCGGCACGAACTCGCCCTGCAGGGCGAGTTTCACGCTCTTGGCGACCGCCAGGCCGGCCTTGTCCTGTGCCTCGGCGGTGGAGGCGCCCAGGTGCGGGGTGGCCACCACGTTGTCGAAGGCGAACAGCGGCGAGGAGGTGCACGGCTCCTTGGCGTAGACGTCCACCCCGGCACCGGCGACCCGACCCTCGGCGAGCGCGTCGGCGAGTGCCTGCTCGTCGATCAGCCCGCCCCGGGCGGCGTTGACGATCCGCACGCCCGGCTTGACGATGGACAGCTCCTTCTCACCGATCAGGCCCACGGTCTCCGGGGTCTTCGGCAGGTGGATCGAGATGAAGTCGCTCTCCCGCAGCAGTTCCTCCAGACCCACCAGGCGTACGCCGAGCTGGGCGGCCCGGGCCGGCTGGATGTACGGGTCGTAGGCGATGAGCCGGGTGCCGAAGGCGGCGATCCGGGAGGCGAAGAGCACGCCGATGCGGCCGAGACCGACCACGCCGACGGTCTTGCCCTGCAACTCCACGCCGGTGTACTTCGACCGCTTCCACTCCCCCGCCTTGAGCGCTGCGCTGGCGCTGGCGGTGTTGCGGGCGACCGCGAGCAGCAGCGCGACGGCCTGCTCGGCGGCGGAGACGATGTTGGAGGTGGGTGCGTTGACGACCATGACGCCCCGCGCGGTGGCCGCCGGCACCTCGACGTTGTCCAGGCCGACACCGGCCCGGGCCACGACCTTGAGTCGGAGGGCGGCGGCGATCGCCTCTGCGTCGATCTGGGTGGCGCTGCGGACGATGACGGCGTCGGCCTCGGAGAGCGCCGAGAGCAGGGCCGGGCGGTCGGTGCCGTCCACGTGCCGGACGTCGAAGTCGTGGGCGAGCACCTCGATGGCGGCGGGGGCTAGTTCTTCGGCGATCAGTACGACAGGAGTCATTGGTCCTCGTAGATGTCGTCAGAGCGGTCGGCCGGGGGCGGGACGCTGCGCTGCGCCCGGCGCGCTCCCGGGCCATGGCCGTCAGGTGCCGCCTGGAGCACCTACCCGCGATCGTAGGGCGCGGGCCACCCGACGCGCGCCGGAGTGTGGGGTGAGCGCCCTCACAAACCGGACGTGACGTGCGTGTTAACGATCGTTTGCCAGGCGGAGACAGTACGGCACCCGACCCCGGCGTCGGGGAGAACGCCGGGGTCGGGTGCCGTACTGGACAGAACTCTCAGGCGGTCTCGGTGATCGGCCGGTCCACCCAGCTCATCATGCCCCGCAGCTTCGCGCCGGTCTCCTCGATCGGGTGCGCCGCGCCCTCGCTGCGCCACTTGTTGTAGTTGGGCCGCCCGGCCTCGTCCTCGGCCACCCACTCGCGGGCGAACTCGCCGTTCTGGATCTCGGTGAGGATCTTGCGCATCTCCTCCTTGACCCGGCCGTCGATGACCCGGGGTCCGCGGGAGAGGTCGCCGTACTCGGCGGTGTCGGAGACGCTGTAGCGCATCCGGGCGATGCCGCCCTCGTACATCAGGTCCACGATCAGCTTCAGCTCGTGCAGGCACTCGAAGTAGGCCACCTCGGGGGCGTAGCCGGCCTCGGTGAGCACCTCGAAGCCGGTCTGCACCAGTGCCGCCGCGCCGCCGCAGAGCACCGCCTGCTCGCCGAAGAGGTCGGTCTCGGTCTCCTCGGTGAAGGTGGTCTTGATCGCGCCGGCCCGGGTGCCGCCGATGCCCTTCGCGTACGACAGGGCCAGCGCGAACGCGCTGCCACTGCCGTCCTGCTCGACGGCGACCAGGCAGGGCACGCCCTTGCCGTCGACGTACTGCCGGCGGACCAGGTGACCGGGGCCCTTCGGGGCGACCATCGCCACGTCCACCCCGGCCGGCGGCTTGATCAGCCCGTACCGGATGTTGAACCCGTGGCCGAAGAACAGCGCCTTGCCCGCGCTGAGGTTCGGCGCGATCGACTCGGCGTAGATGTGACGCTGCGCGGTGTCCGGCGCGAGGACCATGATCACGTCGGCCTCGGCCGCCGCCTCGGCCGGGGTGAGCACCCGCAGCCCCTGCTCCTCGGCCTTCGGCCGGCTCTTCGAGCCCTCCGGCAGACCGATCACCACGTCGACACCGGAGTCGCGCAGCGACAACGCGTGGGCGTGGCCCTGGCTGCCGTATCCGATCACGGCGACCTTCTTCGCCTGGATCAGGCCCAGGTCGGCGTCGTCGTCGTAGTACACCTCAACGCTCATGACTTCCCTTTCGTACGGCGGCCACAGTGGCCCGTCGTGGCTGATGGTCGACCCGGGCACGCGGACCCGGACCGAGGTGGGGTCAGGCGGCCCGCAGGGCGGGGCCGGCGGTGATCGCACGCGAGCCGCGCCCGATCGCCACCAGGCCCGACTGGACCATCTCCTTGATGCCGAAGGGCTCAAGGTCGCGCAGCAGCGCGTCGAGCTTGTCCGGGGTGCCGGTGGCCTCGACGGTGAGGGTGTCGGCGGCCACGTCGACCACCCGGGCCCGGAACAGGTTCACCGTCTCCAGGACCTGGCCACGGGCGCTCCGGTCCGCGCGCACCTTCACCAGCAGCAACTCGCGGGCCACCGAGGTACCCGGATCCAGTTCGACGATCTTGAGTACGTTGACCAGCTTGTTGAGCTGCTTGGTGACCTGTTCCAACGGCGAGGACTCCGCGTTGACCACGATGGTGATCCGCGAGACGTCCGGGTTCTCGGTCTCCCCGACCGCGAGACTGTCGATGTTGAACCCACGACGGGAGAACAGCCCGGAGACCCGGGCCAGCACGCCCGGCTTGTTCTCCACCAGGACGGAGAGGGTGTGAATGGTCATGGCTGTGCCTTCCTTGTCATGTCCTCATGGCCCTCGCTGCGCTCGGTGCAATCGGCCATGACCGTCGCCTTCCTTGTCATGTCCTCATGGCCCTCGCTGCGCTCGGTGCAATCGGCCATGACCTAGATGTCGTCCTCGTCGAAGGCCGGGCGGACGCCGCGGGCGAACATGATCTCGTCGTTGCTGGTGCCGGCCGGGACCATCGGCCAGACCATGGCGTCCTTGCCGACCACGAAGTCGATGACCACCGGCGCGTCGTCGATGGACATGGCCATCTCGATGGTCCGGTCCACCTCCTCGGCGGTCTCGCAGCGCAGCCCGATGCAGCCGAGCGCCTCGGCCAGCTTGACGAAGTCCGGGATGCGGTGCTTGTGGGTGCCAAGCTCGGTGTTGGAGTAACGCTCGTTGTAGAACAGCGTCTGCCACTGCCGGACCATGCCGAGGTTGCCGTTGTTGATCACCGCGATCTTGACCGGGATGCCCTCCAGGGCGCAGGTGGCCAACTCCTGGTTGGTCATCTGGAAGCAGCCGTCGCCGTCGATCGCCCAGACCACCGTGTCCGGCCGGCCCACCTTGGCACCCATCGCCGCCGGCACCGCGTAGCCCATGGTGCCGAGGCCGCCGGAGTTGAGCCAGGTCTGCGGCTTCTCGTACGAGATGAACTGGGAGGCCCACATCTGGTGCTGGCCGACACCGGCAACGTAGATCGTGTCCGGACCGGCGATCTCCCCCAGTCGCTTGATCACGTACTGCGGGGAGAGGGTGCCGTCGGACGGCTCCTCGTAGCCCAGCGGGTAGCGCTCACGCAGGTCGTCGAGCTGCATCCACCAGTCGCCGAGGTCGGTGGCACGGCCCGCCGCGCGCTCGGCGGTGACCGTCGCGACCAGTTCGTCGATGACGTGCCGGGCATCGCCGACGATCGGCACGTCCGCGTGCCGGTTCTTGCCGATCTCGGCCGGATCGATGTCAGCGTGCACGATGGTGGCGTCCGGCGCGAAGGAGTCCAGCTTTCCGGTCACCCGGTCGTCGAACCGGGCGCCCAGCGCCACGATCAGGTCGGCCTTCTGCAGCGCGTAGACCGCCGCGACGGTGCCGTGCATGCCGGGCATGCCCAGGTGCTGCCGGTGCGAGTCGGGGAACGCGCCGAGCGCCATCAACGTGGTGGTCACCGGGATGCCGGTCAGCTCGGCCAGCCGGCGCAGCCCCTCGGTGGCGTCGGCCTTGAGCACGCCGCCGCCGACGTAGAGCACCGGCCGGCGGGCGACGCTGATCAGCCGTGCCGCCTCGCGGATCTGCTTGCCGTGCGGGTGCAGCGTCGGCCGGTAACCGGGCAGGTCTAGGGTGGGCGGCCAGGCGAAGGTCGTCTGCGCCTGAAGGATGTCCTTGGGGACGTCCACCAGGACCGGCCCGGGACGCCCGGTGGAGGCCAGGTGGAACGCCTCGGCCAGCACCCGGGGAATCTCGCTGGCGTCCTGCACCAGGAAGTTGTGCTTGGTGATCGGCAGCGTGATGCCCTGGATGTCCGCCTCCTGGAAGGCGTCCGTGCCGATCGACGGGCGGGCCACCTGACCGGTGATCGCCACCAGCGGCACCGAGTCCATGTACGCGTCGGCGATCGGGGTGACCAGGTTCGTCGCGCCCGGACCGGAGGTGGCGATGCACACCCCGACCCGGCCGGTGGCCTGGGCGTAACCGGTGGCGGCGTGACCGGCGCCCTGCTCGTGCCGGACCAGGATGTGCCGCACGGTGGAGTCGTAGAGCGGGTCGTACGCCGGCAGGATCGCGCCACCCGGGATACCGAAGACGACGTCTACGCCGAGTGCCTCCAGGGAGCGCACAAGTGAACCGGCACCGGACACCTGGGCCGGGGCGGGACGCGCCACCGGAGTGGCCGGCGAGGCGGCGCGGGTGTGGTCGACGTCACCCGGCGCCTCGGCGGCGGTGCGAGCGCGCCGGGCGGAGTGGGCGAGCGTCTCGGGCGTGGGTCTCGTCATGGCGGTTGGCCTTCGGCTGGATTGGGTGGGCTGCTCACACTGTGGAACGCGGGCGGGGGCCGGCGTTCGATTGGTTCGACGGCAAGAAAAAGGCCCACGTGCCAGATGCACGGGGGCCAGCGCACTCTCAGTCAGGGAGAGTGCGCTCAGGTAAGTACTCGCAGCGACCGGTACGACAACATGGGGTCAAGACTGACGCATCTCATGCGATGAGTCAACTGATCCCACATTTTGGTTCACGGACGTCGGTGAGCCGCCGCCCGGCACGCCGATCGGACCGGGCATGACCTGCCCGGAGACGCTTTCACCCCGGCGTTGGACGGGCGGCCCGACGGGTCGCGGAAGCGGGTCGCCCGCGGCGGGACGGGCCGGGCGGGCACCCGGCGACGTGGCCGCGTCCAGCATCGCCTCCAGGTGCTCGGCCGGTACGCCCCAGCCGAACAGCGCGCCCTGGCCGAACCGGCAGCCGGCGGCCACCACCGCGGCCAGCTCGGTGGGAGTGGTGACCCCCTCGGCGATCACCTCAAGGCCGAACTGGTGGCCCAACCGCATCACGATGTCGACCATGGGGGCGAAGGCCGGGCCGTCAAGCCCTTCCGGCTGGACCGGCTCGTGCTCGGCCACCAGCCCGTGGTCGATCTTGAGAATGTCGATCGGGAGCCGGCGGAGTTGGTTGAGCGAGGAGTAGCCGGCGCCGAAGTCGTCCAGGGCGATCCGCACACCGGTCAGCCGCAGCGCGGTCAGCCGCCGGATCAGCTCGTCGAGGTCGGTGGCGACCGCGTGCTCGGTGATCTCCAGCACCAGCCGCTGCGGCGGCACGTGATGGGCGCGCAGCGCCTCGGCGACCTGCACCACGTACTCCGGGGCGTGCAGCTCACGCGGAGAGACGTTTACCGACACCCAGACGTCGTGGCCCTCGGCCAACCAGCGGGACAACTGATAGCAGGCCTGGTGCAGCACCCAGGCCCCGAGCTTCGCGATCATCCCGCTCTCCTCGGCGAGGGGGATGAACTCGTCCGGCCGGACGTTGCCCAGCTCGGGATGACGCCACCGCAGCAGCGCCTCCGCGCCCACCGGGCGCACCGACGGCAGCGAGGCCACCGGCTGGAACACCAGCCGCAACTCGTCGCGCTCGATCGAACCGCGCAGCTCGTGCTCCAGCGTGGTGCGCCGGCGCAGCAGCCGGTCGTACGCGCCGTCGTAGCGCTCGATCCGGTTCTTGCCGCGTTGCTTGGCGTAACGCAGCGCGAGGTCCGCGTGCCGCAGCAGCAACTCGACGTCGGGTTCGTCGGCCCAGCCCGCCAGGCCGATGCTGACCGAGAGGAAGACGGGGGCCTCAGGCTGCTCGTAGGCGATGCCGAGCACCCGCAACAGCCGCTCCGCGACCACCCCGGCCTCCGCCGGGCCACCGTGCATCAGTATCGCGAACTCGTCACCACCGAGTCGGGCCGCGAGATCACCGGGACGCAGATTGCCCCGCAGCCGCCGACCCACCTCGGCCAGCACGGCGTCGCCGACGTCGTGGCCCCGCATGTCGTTGACGTGCTTGAAGCCGTCCAGGTCCAGCCCGAGCAGCACGCACGGCACGCGTTCCTCGGCGCTGCGGTGCAGGGCCCGCAGCAGGCCGCGACGGTTGGCCAGGCCGGTGAGCGCGTCGGTGTGCGCGAGCTGCCGGAAGTGCGCCTCCCGGTCGGCCAGCCGGCGAGCGTAGGCCCGCACGTCGTGCAGGGTGAGGTACTGCCGGGCGGCCAGGGCGAACCCCTCGACGCTGCCGGCGGCGATGGCCAATCCGTCGAACCGGCCGTCCTGGAGGAGGTGGTACATCGCCGACGCGGCCATCGCGCCCATCGGCACGAAGGCGTACTCGCCGTCGCGACGGATCACGTCGATGGCGAGCTGGCCCGGCGGATCGATCCGGTACGCCGCCACCGCGGTGATCAGCAGCCCCACGGCGAGCACCACCGCACCGGCCAGCGCCAGTGCCGGTCCGGCCTGGCAGAGCCCGGCCGCGACACCCAGCCCGCCCACCGACGCGGCGGTGATCCCGGTGCCCAGCACAGCCAGACAGTGTCGGGGCGCGGACGCCCGGAGCACCATGATCGCGGAAAGGCCGGCGCTCAACGCCGCACTGACCGAGGCGAGCAGAATCGACGGACATGCGATCGGCGTCGCGTCGCCGAGCAGTCGGGTCGGCTCGGAGAACAGCACCCAGCCGACGAACCACAGCGCGCTGCCCACGATCACGCCGTCCAGCGCGAGCCGGGCCGCCGAGGGCACCGACCCGGTCACCCCGGGCAGGCGGAGCAGGCCGGAGCAGAACAGCAGGCCGCCGGTGGCCGTACCGAGCGCCACCAGGTTGGCCCAGGCGGTGCGCTGCTGCTGCTCGTGCACCCAGTGCTCGCTCATGGTCAGCGCGACCCCTGCACCGACCAGGGTGGTCACCGCCGCGAACGCGCCGCCGACGGCCAGCACCGCGTACGCCGGACGGTGCGGCGCGACTCGGCGGCGGACGGCGGCGGCAAGCAACACGCCGGCCGTCAGGGCGATCAGCGCGCTCAGCACCGCAGCGCCGATCATGGCCGGGGGTGTGTGCACGACCTCAACTCTGCCGGATCGATGCCTGCTGTGGGGATCGGGTGTGCATCTGTTGGGACACGGCACGACACCCGTGTCCGGGCCGGCTTGCCGCTGTCAGACTGGTACACATGCCTGAGCTGCGGTCGAAGACCTCCACGCACGGTCGGACGATGGCCGGCGCCCGGGCCCTCTGGCGGGCCACCGGGATGACCGACGACGATTTCGGCAAGCCGATCGTCGCCATCGCGAACAGTTTCACCCAGTTCGTGCCGGGCCACGTACACCTCAAGGACATGGGCGGCCTGGTCGCCGACGCGGTGGCCGAGGCCGGCGGGGTGGGCCGGGAGTTCAACACCATCGCGGTCGACGACGGCATCGCCATGGGCCACGGCGGCATGCTCTACTCCCTGCCCAGCCGGGAGCTGATCGCCGACGCGGTCGAGTACATGGTCAACGCGCACTGCGCGGACGCCCTGGTCTGCATCTCCAACTGCGACAAGATCACTCCGGGCATGCTGCTGGCCGCGCTGCGGCTGAACATCCCGACCGTGTTCGTCTCCGGCGGTCCGATGGAGGCCGGCAAGACGGTGGCGATCGAGGGGATCGTGCACAGCAAGATCGACCTGATCGACGCGATGATCGCGTCCTCGAACGAGGCCGTCACCGACGAACAGCTCGGCGAGATCGAGCGGTCCGCCTGCCCCACCTGCGGCTCCTGCTCCGGCATGTTCACCGCCAACTCGATGAACTGCCTCACCGAGGCGATCGGGCTGGCGCTGCCGGGCAACGGCTCGACGCTTGCCACCCACGCCGCCCGCCGGTCGCTCTTCGTCGAGGCCGGCCGCACCGCGGTGGAGATCGCCAAGCGGTGGTACGACGGCGACGACGCCTCGGTGCTGCCCCGCGAGGTGGCCTCCCGGGCCGCGTTCGAGAACGCCGTCGCCCTGGACGTGGCGATGGGTGGGTCGACGAACACGATCCTGCATCTGCTCGCCGCCGCCCGCGAGGCAGAGCTGGACTTCTCCGTGGCCGACATCGACGCGATCTCCCGCCGGGTGCCGTGCCTGGCGAAGGTGGCGCCGAACTCGCCGCAGTACCACATGGAGGACGTGCACCGCGCCGGTGGCATCCCGGCCATCCTCGGCGAACTCGACCGCGCCGGCCTGCTGCGCCAGGATGTGCACGCGGTGCACTCCCCCGATCTGGCAGGTTGGCTCGCCGACTGGGACGTGCGTGGCGGGTCCGCCCACCCCGAGGCGATCGAGCTGTTCCACGCCGCGCCGGGCGGGGTGCGCACCACCGAGCCGTTCTCCACCACCAACCGCTGGTCGTCGCTGGACACCGACGCGGCCGGCGGCTGCATCCGGGACCGCGAGCACGCGTACAGCGCCGACGGCGGGTTGGCCATCCTGTCCGGCAACCTCGCGCCGGAGGGCTGCGTGGTGAAGACCGCCGGGGTGCCCGAGGAGTGCCTCACCTTCCGTGGCCCGGCGAAGGTCTACGAGTCCCAGGACGACGCGGTGACCGCCATCCTCGCCAAGGAGATCGTCGCCGGGGACGTGGTGGTCATCCGCTACGAGGGGCCGAAGGGCGGCCCCGGCATGCAGGAGATGCTCTACCCCACCTCGTTCCTCAAGGGCCGAGGGCTGGGCCGGGCCTGCGCGCTGCTCACCGACGGTCGCTTCTCCGGCGGCACCTCCGGGCTCTCCATCGGGCACGCCTCCCCCGAGGCCGCCTCCGGCGGGTTGATCGCGCTTGTCGAGCCGGGCGACGAAATCGTCATCGACATCCCGGCCCGCTCGATCGAGCTGAACGTGCCGGCCGACGTGCTGGACGCCCGCCGGGTGGCCCAGGAGAAGCGGGACCGCCCGTACACCCCGGTCGACCGGCAGCGCCCGGTGTCGGCGGCGCTGCGCGCGTACGCCTCGATGGCCACCTCGGCCAGCGACGGCGCCTACCGCCGCGTCCCCGAGTGACCGGCCGGATGGCCCGGTCTGAGGGCGAGAAGACCAGGCTCGTCGCCTGGAGCCGCGAACTCCGCAGCGTGCACGATCGGCTGCGCGAGGCCCTGCACCTGACCCGCAGCACACTCGCCGGTGGCGAGGCGGCGGAACCCTCCACCCGTGACCTGCTGCTGTTCTGCCACGGCTTCTGTGCCGCGCTGACCGGGCACCACGAGGGTGAGGATCGCGAACTGTTCCCCGCGATCGCCGCCGCCCATCCGGAGCTGCGCGACACCCTGCGCCAACTGAAACAGGACCACTCGATGATCGCGCACCTGCTCGCGGGCCTACAGGCCGCCGTGGACCGGGCCGCCTCCCCGGCCGAACTCGACCGCCACGTCGAGGGCATCGCCGCCATCATGGAGAGCCACTTCCGTTACGAGGAACGCCAACTACTGGCGGTACTCGACACGCTCGCCCTGAACGCGGACCCGCACGACGTGCTGGGGCCACTGTGAACGTGCCGACGTTCGTACCCGGCCTGTCGCTGGCCGCCAGCACGTACCACGAGGCGGTGCGGCCGATCCTCGACGCCAGTTTCCCCCGGTTGGCACACTCGGCGGCGCTGCTCGGTCCCGGTTCTGAGGTGCTCGGCTTCGACACCGCCCGCTCGACCGATCACGACTGGGGGCCACGGCTGCTGCTATTCCTCCGGCCGGCCGACGCCCGCCGGCATGCCCGCGACCTCAGCAGCCTGCTCGGCGAGCGGATGCCCGCCTTGGTGCAGGGCTGGAGCACGAACTTCAGCCCACCCGGACCCGGACGACCACGCACCCTGCGGCCCGCTGCCGACACCCCGATCGAACATCGCGTCGAAGTGCTCGACCTCGACGCCTGGCTGACCGCCCGCCTCGGCGTCGACCCGCGCAACGGCATGCACGCCCGCGACTGGCTGGCCATCCCGACCCAGCTACTGCTGGAGGTCACCGCCGGAGCTGTCTTCCACGACGGGCTCGGTCAGCTCGGTCCCATCCGCACCGCGCTGGCCTGGTATCCCGACGACGTCTGGCGCTACCTGCTGGCCTGCCAGTGGCGGCGCGTCGCCCAGGAGGAAGCTTTCCCTGGCCGCTGCGCGGAGAACGGCGACGAACTCGGCTCCCGGCTGGTCACCGCCCGACTGGTCCGGGACCTTATGCGTCTGGCGATGCTGATCGAGCGTCGATACCCGCCCTACAGCAAGTGGTTGGGTACCGCGTTCGCAAAACTGCGCTGCGCCGCGACGCTGCAACCACTGCTCGCCGACGCCCTCGCTGCCGCCGACTGGCCGCGCCGCCAGGATGCGCTCTGCGCCGCGTACGAACATCTCGCCCGCGCCCACAACGACCTCGGGCTGAGCGAGCCGGTCGAGCCCACCGTGCGCCCGTATCACGACCGCCCGTTCCGGGTGCTGGCTGCGGACAGGTTCGGCGACGACATGCGCCGGGCGGTCACGGACCCGCAGGTGTCGACGCTGCCACCACATATCGGCGGCGTCGACCAGTTCGTGGACAGCACCGACGTGCTCAGCGCAGCCGACCGAGCCCGCGCCGTAACCACCGCGCTGCACCTGCTCCGTCCGGACTGAACACAGCCGTGCGGGCGCAGCCGATCGTCGATCAGGATTCACCCTGACGTCATGCCCGCTCCCGGTAGCGTGGCGATCGTTGATCGTGGATCGGGAGGGTGTCGATGGGTGCGAGGCGGACGGTCTGCGCTGGGTTCACGGCGGCGCTGCTCGCCGCGACAGTAGCGGTCGTGGTGGCGTCACCGGCGAGTGCGGGTAAGGGTCACCCGGGCACGCTGCGGGTGGCGACGTTCAACGCCTCGCTGAACCGGGGCGTCGCCGGTGGGCTGGTCGCCGACCTGTCCGGGCGGGACGACGCGCAGGCCGGCAACGTCGCCGAGGTGATCCAGCGGGTACGCCCGGACGTGCTGCTGATCAACGAGTTCGACTACGACCCGGCCGGGCGGGCGTTGGCGTTGTTCCAGGACAACTACCTCTCCGTGCCGCGCAACGGCACCCGGGCGATCCGCTACCCGTACCGTTACGCGGCACCGTCGAACACCGGGTTGCCCTCCGGACACGATCTCAACAACGACGGGACCGTCGGTGGGCCCGACGACGCGTACGGTTTCGGTCTCTTCCCCGGCCAGTACGGCATGGCGGTCTACTCGGCCTACCCGATCGACCGGGCCAGGGTGCGCACCTTCCAGACGTTCCGCTGGCGGGACCTGCCCGGCGCGCTGCTGCCCGACGACCCGGCCACCCCCGCACCTGCCGACTGGTACTCCCCGGCAGAACTGGCGGACGTGCGGCTGTCCTCCAAGAGCCACTGGGACCTGCCGATCCGGCTGCCCGGCCGTACCGTGCACCTGCTGGCCAGCCACCCCACGCCGCCGGTCTTCGACGGGCCGGAGGACCGCAACGGCCGCCGCAACCACGACGAGATCCGCTTCTGGGCCGACTACGTCTCGCCGGGGCGGGCCGGCTACATCTACGACGACGCCGGGCGGCGCGGCGGGCTGCGGCCGGGGGCGGCCTTCGTGATCGCCGGGGACCTCAACTCCGACCCGTACGACGGTGACAGCCTGCCCGGCGCGGCGCAGCAACTGCTCGACCATCCCCGGATCAACGACCGGGTCGTGCCGGCAAGCGCGGGCGGCACCGCCGCCGCTCGACGCCAGGGCGGGGCCAACCTCGACCACCGCGGCGCTCCGCGTTTCGACACCGCCGACTTCGCCGACACCAGCCCCGGCAACCTGCGGGTCGACTACCTGCTGCCGAGCCGAGGGCTGCCGGTCCGTGCCACCGGAGTCTTCTGGCCGGTGCCGGGTGACCCGCTGTTCCGGCTGGTCGGCGACTACGACCCGGCCCTGCCGGGCGGCTTCCCCACCTCCGACCACCGGCTGGTCTGGCTCGACCTTCGGCGCTGAGGCGTCGCCGGCCCCGGCGTCGGTGCCCGGGGCCGGGGCCGGGGCCGGGGCCGGACTTCAACGGTGCCCGGCCTACCGGTCGAACATCTGCCCGATGCGGATCCGGTTGCCGAACGGGTCGCGGATGCCGAAGTCGATGCCGTACGGCCGTTCCATCGGCTCGTCGGTGATGTCGACACCCTTGGCGACCAGTTCCTCGTACGTCTTGTGGGCATCGTCGGTGGTCATGAAGAGGAAGCCACCGGCGGCGCCCTTGGTGAGCAGTTCGCGGACCTGCTCGGCGGTGGCCGGGTCGAGGTTCGGCGGGCCCGGCTTCTCCAGCAGGATCTCCCGCTGCCGGTCACCGGGAATGTTGACCGTGAGCCAACGCATGAAGCCGAGATCCTGATCCGTGTTCAACTCCAGGCCGAGCTTGCCGATGTAGAAGTCGAGCGCCTCGTCCTGGTCCAGGACGTAGATCTGGGAGCGGCTGATCGCGTTCATCGTCATGACCGGAACGCTAGTGCAACGCCGTGACCTGCTGCTTATCCAAAACTGCTCGGTCTGGTCCACGCCTTCGTGAAGCAGCTCGGCACCGGTGCGGCGGGCACCGTCCGCCGCGTACGGTAGTCGGTGGGTGACTCACCGACGATCTGCCGGAAGGTACGACTGAACGTGCCGAGACTGCCGAATCCGACCGCCGTGCAGATCTCCGTCACCTCCTGGTCGCTGTGCACCAGCAGGTACATGGCCCGCTCCACCCGACGCCGTTGCAGGTAGCGGTGCGGGGTCTCACCCAAGGTGGCCCGGAAGGTACGGATGAAGTGCGCCTCGGAGACGTGCGCGATCCGCGCCAGGGTCGGGATGTCGAGCGGTCGATCGTACGCCCGGTCCATGGCGTCCCGGGCGCGCAACATCGCCCGGTTCGTCTCCTCGACCGCCCTGCTCACCCGCCCACCGTGCCACACCGTCACCCTCGGAGCAGCAGGGGTGCCGACCCTCGACGGTGAGGGCCGGTCAGTCGACGACCTCGACGAAGCGGACCGGCTCCGTCAGGGTGGCGGCTGCCCCGGGCAGATCGGCCAGGCGGGCGGCCAGGGTGGCGACCGCGAGCCGCTCGGGCAGCGCAGCCCCGAACTTGAGACCGGCGAGCGCCCGGCGATCGACTTCCGGCAGGCAGAGACGTTCTGCGGCATCAGCCACCAGAGCCCGCCACTCGGCGCGGGTCACGTTGTCGCGCAGCCGAAGGGCGTGGTCATCGAAACGCCGCACCGGATCGACGACCTCACTGAGAGTTGCGGTCAGGGTGGCGTTCGCCCGCAGACCGGCCCAGGTCCACCACCACAGGTCGCCGCTCGGGGCCCGGACGATGCAGGTGCCGCCCGGATGCACCAGCGCCGAGCGTTCCTCCCGCAGCTCGGCGAGCCGGCCGGCCGCTCGCTTGGTGATCCGTACCGGTGGATCCTGGCCGAGCAGGACATCGCGTACGGCACGGGTCAGCCGGTAGCCCGATCCGGTCCAGCCCAGCGACGTCCATCGGGCCCGCCCCCCGCCGTCCGCCGGCTCGACGAAGCAGCGCCGCCGACGCCAGTCGACGTAGGTGACCCGCCAGCTCCGGCCGCCCAACAGCAGCCGACGATCGCCGGGTACCTCCTCGGTGAGCAGGCTCGGATCGATCCTGCCCAACTCGGTGCGTCCGTGCAGGACGGTGAATTCGGGCGGCCCGGTGAAGACCGCGGTCATCTCCATGAAGTGTCGCCGCCCGAACCGGCGTTCCGCCTCGGGGCCGATGAACAGCAGCCCGCCATCGCTGTCGAGGTAGCCGTGCCCGGTGAGGTGATGCACGATCGGCCGGGCGCCCGCGTCGAAGGGTGCCAGCCCGTTCCACGCCTGCGCCCACAGCCGGTCGCCGACCCGCCCCTGTTGCAGGCAGAGCGCCAGCACCTGCTGGGCGACGATGTGCCGCGGCTGTGGCGGTGGGAGGACCGGCTCCACCCAGCCCTGCCCCCACAACAGCAGCAGGGCCGCGGCTCTGGTCAGCTCCGGCCCGCTCCGGCAGAGGAACAGACAGTTGCGGACACTGCCCGGCCGACGTCCGGTCCGGCCCAGCCGTTGCAGGAACGACGCCACCGTCGCGGGCGCGTCGATCTGGATCACCCGGTCGAGGTCACCGACGTCGATGCCGAGTTCCAGGGTGCTGGTGGAGACGATGACGCAGTCCCGCGCCTCGGCGAACGCCTGTTCCGCCCGGCGGCGTTCGTCCGCCGAGAGGGAGGCGTGGGACAGGAAGGTGGTGACCCCCCGCTCGCGGAGCAGTTGGGCGAGTTCCTCGACGGTCTGCCGGGCCTCGCAGAAGACGAGCCGTTTCTCGCCCCGGTGCAACGCGGCGATGACGGTGGCGGCGTTGGTCAGCGAGCCGACGTAGTCGAGTTCGACCTCTCCGGGGGGCAGCGGATCACCGGCGGGCCGTGGCCGCGCGCCGCTGGACGCCGTCGACGAGACGAGCACACCCGGACGGGTGCCGGCTCCGGCGCCCTGCAACCAGCCGAGGAGTTGCTCCGGGTTGCCGACGGTCGCGGAGAGGCCCACCCGTTGCAGCGGTCGGTCGACCAGCCGGGTCAGCCGTTCCAGCAGGGCCAGCAGGTGCCAACCCCGGTCGTCCCCGGCGAAGGCGTGCACCTCGTCGACCACCACCGCACGCAGACCGGTGAAGAAGAGCCGATGATCGACGTTGGCACTGACCAGCATGGACTCCAACGACTCCGGGGTGGTCAGCAGGATGTCGGGACGTTGCCACAGCACCGCCCGACGCGCCGAGGACGGCACGTCGCCGTGCCACAGCGCCACCGTCCGGCCCAGCCAGCCCGCGTACCGCTCGATCCTCGGGTGGAGGTTGTTGAGCAGGGCCTTCAGCGGGCACAGGTAGAGCAGCGAGGTGCCGGTCCACCGCTCCCGTGTCATCCGGGACAGCAGCGCAAAGACCGCCGCTTCGGTCTTGCCGCCGGCCGTCGCGGCGAGCAGCAGGGCGTCGTCACCGCGGGTCAGCGGCGGTACCGCAGCCCGTTGCAGGGGCCGCAGATCCGACCAGCCGAGACTGTTGACGACATGGTGCAGCAGCACCGGGTCCAGCGGGTCCGGCTCGCTCACGTCGACAGGTCGACGTCGTCGGCCGAGGCGAGGTTGCGTTCCACCTCGTTCAACTCGTCGGTCCGCAGGGTCAGGGCGTAGTGCCGCCGAGGGTCCCAGTCGGGGAACTGGTCGACCCGGTCGAAGACGTCGGCGACCAGCTTCTTGAGGTAGACCCGGGGAGCCACGCCAACCTGGCCGCCCAGCCGTCCGGCCACCGCGCGGGCCAGCTCACCCAGGTATCCGTCGTCGACGCGTACGGCGAGCCGGTCGTTGCCGTAGATCTCCCGGGCCCGTACGCCGAGGCGGACGAGGGCTTCCTCGGTGAAGCCCGGCAGCCGCAGCTGGGGCGCACGGGGGTTGTCCCAGCGCGGCTCCGACCCGAAATCGGTGGCGAGGCGCTGGGCCAGCGGGGCGAGGCGCTGCACACCCTGCTGCCCGTCGAAGAACGCCGGTGTTCCGGTGACCATCAGGAACAGCCCGGGGAAGCGGTCGGCGTAGATGTCGTCGACGAGCTGGCGCAGCGCGTTGAGCGCCTTGTCCCGGGCGTCGGAGCGTACCCGTTGCAGGGTCTCGACCTCGTCCAGCACCAGCAGCAGGCCGGGGTGGCCGCTGTCGCGCAGCACGGTCAGCAGGCCGCGCAGGAAGGTCAGCGCCCCGAAGTGGTCCAGGTCGCCCTTGATCCCGGCCGCCCGGCGGGTCGCCGCCGCGACGTGCGGCTGCCCACCCAGCCAGGCAGCGAGCCCACCGGCGGTCACCTGGTCCCCGGCGGCCACCGCGGTGCGGTAGCCACGCAGCGCCGCCGCGAAGGCGGGTGTGCTGCGGGAGATCTCCGCGAGCCGGGTCTCCAGCAGCTCGCCGACCGCCCGGTCGAGCGCTCCGGCGTCCGCCTCGGTGGCCGTGCCGGCCGACAGGACGTCCTCCTCCAGCGCGAAGATCCAGTTGTCGAGTACGGGTCGCAGGGCGCTCGGCGCGAACTGCTCGGTGGACAACTGCTCGACCAGTCGCCGGTAGACGGTCTCCATCCGGTGCAGCGGCGTCTCCGACTCGGAGACCTGCACCTCGGCAACGGCGAAGCCCCGACGCTTGGCCCGTTCCCCGAGCCAGCGGGTGAAGAAGGTCTTGCCGGCGCCGTACTCGCCCCGGACGGCCTTGAACACGCTGCCCGCGCCGGTGACCCGATCGAGGTCGTCGTCGAGCGCGGCGGTGAAGCGGTCGAGACCGACCGCGAGCGCGTCCAGACCGTTGGACGGGACCACGCCCCGGCGCAGGGCGTCGATGATGTCGCGCCGGCGGCGAGCGCTCACCTGCACAGTCATGACGCGGACAGCCCGAACTGCTCGGTCATCAGGGCGATGTCCAGCTTCGCGGTCCGCCCGTCGGGGTCGAGGCTGAGCACCGGGTAGCCCTCGACCTGGAGCAGCCGCCGCAGCGCCGTGAAGGTGCCGGTGATCCGGTGCAGCGGTACGTCCGCCCGGGTGGCCAGCGTCTCCAGGGTCGCCCGGCCGTTGCCCGCGATCAGCGCGGCAACCATCGCGGCCACCCGGTCGTCGGCGACGGGCGCCCGGCTGTCGCGACGGTCGGCGTACACCGGGCTGGCGAGCAGCGCGTCGACGAGCGTGGCCACCGGATCCGCCGTAGCCGGCGGCGGTGGCGGGGCCGCCGTGGGCGGCGGCGGTGGCGGGGCCGCCGTGGGCGGCGGCAGGTCGAACAGTCCCTCGTCCTGTGCGGCGGGGCGCGGTCGCCGACCCGGCCGGGAAACCGGCGCGGGCCGGGGGGACGGTACGGGTGCGGGCCGCTGGTCCACGACGGCGGATGCCGCGTGGCCCGCCGACCGCAACGGTTCGCGCCACCACTCGGGACTGGCGACCGGCGCTCCCGCCCAGCCCGGCACGGCCGCCTCGTCCCCGACGGCGAACAGCAGCAGTGGAATGACCGCTTCGGCCGCGCTCGCACCGCCGTGGTAGCCGGCCTTGCGCGGACCGTACCGCAGCTCCTCCCGCCAGGGCAGGATCACCCGACCGCCGCCGAGCGCCACCCGGCTGCCCTGGAAGAGCAGCTCACCGTCGCCCGGCTCGCCGGTCGCCGCCCGCCACCGGTTCTCGTTGCTCTCCGCCGGCCGCAGCACGGCCTCCGCGCCTCGGTCGACGACGTGCCCGTGGTCGGAGACCAGCACCACGACCCGGCCGTGGGCCACCGAGAGCAGGTCCCGCAGCCCTTTGACGGTCTCGGTGTTCCACTCGACCGAACCCGGGTCGCTGCGGTCCAGCGCGTCGTCGATGCTGTTGATGACGGCGGCGACCAGCGGGACCGCCGGGTCCTCGATCGCGGCGGCCACCTCCGGGTCGACCGCCAGCCCGGCCGGGGTCCGCAGGTCGGCCTTGTGCAGCAGCACGCTGTCGGGGAGCCGGCCGGAGAGCGCCTTCACCTCGTCGTAGCGGTCACCGACGGCGATCCGGCCGCTGAACAGGCTGCACCGGTTGACGGCGGTGACCGTCGGCAGGGCGGCGAGAAGTCCGGTACGCGCCCCGCCGCGCGGCGTCAGCTCGGTCCAGGCACCACTGCGCCCGAGCGACTCGGCGATCTCGATTCCGGCCGCGGCGCTCATGCCGTCGAGGAGCAGCAGCAGGACCCGCCGGCCGTTGTCGAGGATCGGCTGCACCACCCGGCCCAGCAGGTCCTCCACCCGCAGCAACGCCCCGGGCTCCCGTTCCGCGCCGGTGGTGTCCTGCAACAGCTCGGCGAACTCGCGGTCGTGCCGGGTCCGGCGGGCGTCCACCGCCGTGTGCAGCGCCCGGTACGCCTCGGCGACCTGCGGATCGACGTCACCGGTGAAGATGTCGAGTCGCGCCCGGTCCACCCATCCGTCGGCGCGGATCTGCCGGAGCACGGCGTCGAGCATGGTGGCCGGCGGGCCGGCGTCCGGGCTGGCCAGCCAGCGCAGCAGCCGGACGGCCATCCGGGCGGTCTCCACCCGGGTGCGGTCCGCCGAGCGGTGTGCCTCGACCTCGGCCAGCCGGTCCTGGGCCCGTTCGATCAGGTCACTCGCGGGCCTGGCCGGGCCGGTGACCGGCAGGGCGAGCCGGACGGCGGTGCCGAAGGCCCGCATCCGCTGGCTGAATCCGGCCGGCAGCAGCGCCGAGGCCGCCAGCCGGCCGGTCACGTCGATCTCGGCCGCGATCTCCTCCGCCCGGCGCAACATGCGGTGCGCGTCGTGGCGGACCGTGTCGTCGTCGAGGGCCCGGTAGACCCATGCCTCGGCCGCCTCGGTGAAGGCCGTCGCCGCCGCGTCGGTGATCCGGGTGCCGCCGAGCCGTGGTTCCAGCCGGGTCCGCGCCACCGCGATCTCGACGTCCGCCCCCGGCCCGGGGTCGCGGGGCCAGAGCACCCCGGCCAGCAGGCCGAGCGGGATGGCGTCGACGCCGTGCCCCGCGCGTACGGCGGCGAGCACCGGTCCGGCGACCGGCCCGGCCGCCTCCAGCAGGAAGTCCCCGATCCCGTCGGCCCATTCGGGTGGCAGCTCGACGAAGCGCATCTGGGCGGTGGCGGCGGTGCTCCACTGCAACAGCCCGGCACCGTCCAACTCGTCAGGTTCGAGCCCCAGCACGGTCCCGGCGAGATGCCGCATCGCGTGGTCACGGGTGAGGATGGTGCCCGCCGGTGGCGGCCATCCGTCAGCCGGTGCCAGCTCGGTGAGCGCGTCCGCAACCCATCGACCGGTACGCACCAGCGTGGAGTCGGGCCGCACCTGACCCCCGAACGCCTGGCTGACCAGATCCCAGGGGTCGACGCTACGACCGGTCTGGAGGCTGACGTGCGCCAGCAGCCCGTCGCCGAGTTCGGTGTCGGTCAGGTCGGTCAGCAGCACGAGTTTCTCGTCCGCCGACCGGTCGGCGAGCGCGGCCCGCGCCGCCATGGGGGTCCGGCAGGGTACGACCCGCACGACCGTGCCGGCGACGGTGAGCACCGGCTCGTCGGCCCAGTGCGGCTGGGCGAGCAGCACGATGGCGTCCGCGTGGTCGCCCTCGCCGAGCCACGACTCGACTTTGCGGCGCACGGCGGCGGGGCGCACCGCGGCTCGGGCAATGCTCACGCCGACCGCTCCGACTCGTCGACGTGCTCCCCGGCCGGCCCGTCGACGCCCTCGTCCACCTGCCAGGCGACAGTGATCCGTCGACCAGCGGCGATCTCCACCTGCATCGCCGCGATGAGCTTGCGCAGCCCTGCCTCGTTCTCGACGGCCGTCCGGCGGAAGTCCGGCTGCCGAGGCTCCACCACGCTGTCGTCGCCGGTCCGCGGCGCGGGAATCGCCGGCTCGACCGGGACCGACGGGTCGGCGGCACCCGACGACCCCGGGTCAGCCGGCGACACCGTCGCCTCGGGCGGGAGCACGACCGGCGGCGGCGCCACGGGCTTCTCCTGGGCCAGCACCGCCACCGACGCGGCGACCGCCTCCCGCAGCGCCGTCGCCAGGTCCACCGCGTGCTGCTCGTCGCGGGCGGCGGCGTGCAGCCGGTCCACGATGCCGAGGGCGCGGGCGTCGGACCCGGCGCGGAGCGTGATCGCGTCGAGCACCGGCCACTGCGCGGTGTCCAGTGCGGTGACCAGTTGCTCCGCCCGCTTGAACACCTGGCTCGCGGCCTGACCATCCAGGCCGCCGAGACGCTGCTCGCCCTCGGCGACGACGGCGACCAGCACCACATCGTCCCGCTCCTGCGCGACGTCGGCGAGCAGGCCGGCGACGCGCCGTGCGGTGGCCAGCCGGCCGGCTTCGGCGCTCGGGTCCAGCCCGAGCGGGCCGGCGTGCGCCACCAACTGTTCGACGAGCTTGCCGGCGGGGCCGGCGTACGTCTTGGCGACCTTGCGCATCGTCCCGGCGAGAGTGCCCAGGTTGGCCGGGTTGCGGAAGAGCGGCAGCACCTCGCCGAAGAAGGGCTGCCCGAACCGTACGGCGGTCTTCCACGTCTCGTCGTCCGGCATCGGCGGGTGGCGCAGCTCGAAGCGGTCCTCCACTCCGCCCACCGCCGCGACGCTGATCTTGCCACCGTTGTCGTACCAGCTGAGCTGCTGTTCGAAGGCGAAGACCGCGATGATCAGGTTTTGCAGTTCCCGGTCGAAGCCCCGGGCCTTCGGCACGTCGAGCAGTTTGCGCAGCGCGTGCACCGGCCAGCGGTCCCGGTAGTCCTGCCGGGCCGCCTCCTGCAACAGGTGCCGGCTCCAGAAGCAGGCGCTGATGTCGAGCACGTACCGGTGGTCGACCACCTCGCCGAGTTGGAGCGGGTTGCAGATCCGGCGCAGGATCTTCTGGTCCGCCGGTGAGTCGACGGCCACGCCGTGGGTGGGGTCGGCGGCGGCCCGTCTCGCGTAGTCGAAGACCTTGGCCAGGTCGGCGCGGGCGAGCGGCTTCTCGTCCACGGGCAGGGCGGGGGTGCCCGGGTACGACCACTCCAGCAGTTCGCCGGTGAGGTTGCGGAACGCGTCGGCGAGGGTGCCGCCCCGGGGGTCGCCGATGCGCAGCCCGTCGGCGAGGGTGTGCAGCACCCCGACGGCGTCGGGCTCCACGTCGGAGGGTTGCGGGTTGGCCGCGCCGTACGCCTGCTTCAGCGCGGTGATCAGGCCGTCACGGAGCTGGGTCTGCCGCTGGAGCAGGTAGACCCGGCCCTGCTGGCGGTCGGCCTTGGGCCAGTCGGCGGCGAGGGTGTTGAGCCGCTCCCCCGCGCCACCGACACCGAGCAGATAGTTGATCTTCGCAAGCTGGGCGACGCGGCTCATCATGTCGTCGGTCAGGTACAGCGGCAGCCAGAACACGGTGTTGGAGCCGCGCGGCAGTTCGCCGATCCGGGCCCGGTCGGCGTTGCGCGGTAAGCCCTGCGGGTCGAACGGGTAGTCGATGACGATCCGCCAGGACTCGCCCGGGGCGATCAGCGCGGCGACCGGCATGGTGTGCGGGTCGCGTACGTTGCCGAACTTGACCTGGACGATGTGCCGTCGCCCCCGCCACTCGCGCGGGTGCTGCACCTCGCCGTGGCTGCCCTCGCTGCCGGTCAGCCCCATCTCCGCGCTGATCAGTTCGCGGAGTAGTTGCTGGCGTACTCCGGCCGAGGTTTCGTTGTGCGGCACCAGGTCGAGCAGCTTGTCGAAGTCGACGGTGTGCAGCTTCAGCGACACGACCGGGTCGTGGTCGTCGGTGAGGTGCAGCTCGCCGGCATCCTGCGCGATCTTGCGGAGCCGGGTGAGCACCATGCTGTTCTCGTAGCCGGGGATCGGCGAGGCGATCGAGCCGAAGTTCAGCGCGTGCAGCTTGGCGGCGGTCAGGTTGTGCAGGGCCGGCACCTCGGGCACCAGGGCGCCGAGCAGGATCGTCTTGACCAGCTTGTCGTCGAGCTGGAACTGGGTGTGCCCGGCTGCCCGCTCCTCGTCGATGCCGTTGAGGCCGAACAGCAGCGGGCGCAGCTTGCGCAGGTAGAGGCCACGGGCGGCGTCGAACTGCTGACGCAGCTTCGGCCGGTCGGGCAGTTCGCCGTGCAGCACCAGCGGGTCGAACAGCGCGGCCACCCCGATCAGGTCGTTGACCCGCAGGGTGTCCCGCCGCTCGACCAGCAGCTCGGTCATCACCTTCAACGCGGTCCGTTCGCGCTGAAGCGCCTGCGACAACGCGACCAGGGTGGCCACCAGGGCCGGTGAGAAGGGGTAGAGCTGCCGGAAGGCGGTGGCATCGGAGCCGATGCCGGCGTCGCCGTACTGCGCGCCGAGCAGCAGGGTGTCCCACACCTCACGGTTGTGCCGCACCGCGGCGAACGCGTTGTCGATGGTGGCCCGCGCCGTTTCGTCGTTCGGGTGCAGCAGTCGCTTCTCGGTGATCTCGGGCAGGTTGGTGTCGGCGAGGACGATCTCACCGAGCCGGCCCTGGACGCTGCGCATCACATGGGCGAGGGCCTCCCGCTCGGTGCCGCCGACCTGCGGACCGAGGAACTCCTCCAGGTTGCGCTGTCGGGCCACGAACGAGACCAGCGGCAGCGGCCGGGCCGCGTCGGCGGACTCGACAAGCTTGTTGAGCTTGGCGCCCTCGGTGTTGACGAAGATGTAGTCGGCGATCCGGCCGGAGAGCCAGAGGATCAGCTCGTCGAGGAAGAGGACTATCGCGTCGTACCCGAGGGACTTCGCGTGCCGGGTGATGACGGCGAGGCCGGTGTCCAGATCGAGGTATTCGGCGCTGTGCACCGCACCGCGGTAGAAGGTCTGGGTCAGCGCGCTGACCAGGGCGTCGCGGTCCTTCGTGCCCGGTGGCTGCGCGGCGGCCTCCGCGTACCGCTGCGGGGTCCAGCCCTCGGCCTGGGCGCGCAGCGCCGCCAGACTCATGCCGCCCGCGCCGGGGGCGGCGCTACCGCCGCGCAACTTCTCGAAGAACGTGTCGTCACCGAGCGTCCGCCGCAGGTCGGCCGCGCCGTCCAGCAGCGCATCCGACCGGTGTACGGCGGGCACGGGCGCCTCCGGGTGCGCGGCGGTGATCTGGCGCAGGTAGCCCTCCAGAATGGCCTGCTCCACCGAGCGCGCGTCGAGCATGTGCAGGGTGAGGCTGAGGAACCGGCGGCCGGGCAGCCAGGAGTCGGCCCCGACCACCACACTCTCCAGGCCCCTGATCTTCCGGGCGTCGGGGTGGTGCGCCAGGATCTCCCGCAGCACCGCCATGAAGTGCGACTTGCCGGAGCCGAACGAGCCGTGCAGGAACATCGCCTGCGAGCGGCCGGTGGTGACGGCGTGCCCGATCCGCTGGAGCGCGCTGCCGAAGTTCTCCCGCAGCTGGTCGGTGACGACGTACCGCCCCAGGTCGGCGCCCTCGGCCGCCTTCACCACGAAGTCGCCCTCGCCGACCGAGGTCGGAATGTCGATCAGGTCGCGCAGCAGCGTCACCGGTATTGCCTCCAAGCCTGCCCAGGGTGCCCGACACGCTACCCAGAGGCATGGATGTCCGGGTACCACCCCGGTTGGCACTTTCCGTCCACGAGCACCGGCCACGATGGACCGACGACGGAGCAGGCGGCCGTTCGTCGGAGAAGTCGCAGATCAGCCCGGCGTCGACGAATCGACCGCGACCGCCAGGAGCAGCCGCGCGAGGAAGTCAAGTTCCCGACAAATCCACGCCCATCACTCGATCAGTCCGCGCGGACAGGTGCACCCGCACGCGCCAAGACCCCACCCAGTCGACAACATCGGGGAAACTGCTGCCTCAGACCCCGCCGAGGCGACAACATCGGGGAAACTGCCGTCCGAGGGAGTCCCGGCAGGTCACGTCAGTTCATGGTGTGCAGATGCGGCGCTTCGGCGAGCAGGCGTACGCCGTCGTCGTCGTGGAGGTGGACGGCACAGCCGGCACGGGTGAGGCGCACGGTCAGGGTCTGCCCGGCGTGCCGGGCGGCCAGTCGCAGCAGCGTCGGCACCGGATCGGCGATCAGGTCGTTCGGCTGGGCGGCGGGCACCGGGATCGGCACCACCGGGTCGGCCGGAACGGCGTCGGCGACGGTGTCGTCCAGGCACTCGACGCACCAGGCCAGCGCCGCTTCGAGGGTCGGCCGGTGCGGCCACTCGTCGGGGCGGACCGGGGCGGCTCGCCTGCGCAGGTGGACCGACCAGCGCAGCCCGTCCAGGCGCAGCGGGTCACCGGCGTGGTGCCGCAGGTCGCAGACGCTGACCTCCAGCGCCAGGTCCAGGCCGAGCGCGAGCCGGATCAGTTCGGCCAGCGTCGGGGCGTCGGGGCGTACCGCCGTCACGATCAGCCGGCCTGCGGGCTGGCCCCGCCCGGCGGCACGCACCTGTTCGGCGACCGGGTCGGCCCCGGCCCAGGTCAGGGTGACGTAACCGCCGCGCAGGTCGTGGTCGATCTCGTGGCCGCCGTCGGCCTCGGCGAGGTCCTCCGGTCGTACGCCGAGGATGGGTGCCCACGATCCGAGCCGGTAGCGGTCGGGAAGCTGGACCACCGGCTTGCCTCCGGGCTGCGTGGCGACCAGCGTGGCCTCCTCCGTCGCGCCGGACTGCCAGGCCAGGTGTACCACCCGGTGCCGCAGGTCGGTCAGGGTGACCAGCACCGTCTCGGGCAACCGGTGGGTGCCGCAGCAGGTCGGGCAGGTCAACGCGGACGGCCGCAGCCCGACGCCGCCGCAGTGCGCGCAGTCGACGTCGACGGGTCGGCCGCCGAGGCGGCAGTCGCAGCTGCGCAGCCGGCTGCCGGGAACGCAGTCGGGGCAGCGCCGCCAGCCGACCGGCTCGCCGAGCCACGGCGGGTCGGGTGGTGGGCAGCCCCGCCGCAGCGGCACCCGCACCCGGCGGACGACCTGCCCGGTGGGCTGCTCCACCAGGTGCTCGACCGGTTGGCCGCCCCGCAGGCTGGTGTGCCACCAGCGGCCGTCGCGCCAGATCGCCTGCGCGCCGGGCAGCTCGACGCCGCTCCCCGGGTCGACGCAGTCGGCGAGGATGCGGCGTTCGAGCTGGTCCACGTCGACGGCCGGCACGGCGGGCGGGCGCGGCCCGTCGAGGCGCAGCATCCGGGCGGGGGCGCTGCGGCCACGCTCGGTGAGCCCGGCGAGCGCGTCGGCCACGTCGGTCCCGGCCAGGGCCGCCGGCAGGTCGGCGTGCCCGAGCCAGATCTTCGGCACCGGCGAGCCGGGCACCTCGTAGCGGACGTCCCAGTCGACCCGCGCGCCCTGCCGACGGGCCTCGATCACCAGGTCGAGCAGGAGCAGGTCGGCCAGCGCGCGGAGCCGGGCCAGCCGGCCGGCCGGCTCGACCGGCGGCGCGGCGACCGACCGGCCGACGATCAGCCGCCAGGGCAGGTGATCCAGGCCCACGATCGCCTGGGCCTCCAGCTCGTGTCGCCGTGCGGCCGGCAGGTCGGGCCGCCACTGCGCCGGCAACCACAGCGTCAGCGCCTGGTCGGTGATGCTCGCACCGACGCTGGCGGCCAGCTCGCGTACCTTCCGGCCCAGGTCGACCGCCCAGCCGCCGGGCTCCGGTTGCGGGTCCAGGCTGCCGGGCGTCACGCGGTGGGAGGCGACCGCGCCGGTGTCCAGGTTGGCCACGCTGAGCACCAGCTGCGCCCGCCGCCGCCCGCGCCGCCGGCAGCGGTGACAGGGGTACGCGACACTGCCCGCCCCCCGGCACTGCTCACAGTCGCGGTACGCCTCACGCTGGACCAGCGTCGCCGCCTCGTCGGCGAGGAACCGGTCACCGAAGCTGGTGCACCCGCACGGCAGCAGCGTGAACGTCGTGCCGTCGCAGTCGGGGCAGACGATGGTGGTCGCCCCGGTCACCGTGGTGCCCGCCGCGCGCAGGTCCCGGCGTGACCGGCCCGGCGCCCGCACCGCCGGCCGTGCGGCAACGCCAGATCGCAGAAGACCCGATGGCGTACGCCCTGATCGTCCTCGGCGGAGACGGTCGTCTCGCCCGCGTCCACCTCGGAGAGGAAACTCAGCGAGCGGGCCAGGGTGCCGGCGAACTGCCGGGCGGCGGGCAGGTCGGCGGCGGTGAACGGCAGGTGCGCCACCCAGCGGCGGGTCACCGGCGGGCCGCCTGCGCCTCGCGGGCCAGCTTCGCCGCCGGCCGGGCAGGCTCGGCCCGACAATGCCGAAGAAACGCACGCACGACAGCACCACCTCTACTCGGTGACAGATTGTCTCGACAATTCACGGCGACGGGAATGCCACGCTAATCGCCTTTGTCGGCTCCATCTTGTAGGGTCATGGACAGCATGGCAACGAATGTTCCGTCATACCGTTCCGCTATTCGTGGGCAACGTTTCCACGTTGCAGAACGGCCGCCGGGATGTTGCAAAATTCGACCGGAGGGAGAGCCGGGTGGCCGATGACATGGGGTCGACGGTGCCCCGCCGCCAACTGGGCCGGGCCCTGCGTGACCTGCGCACCGAAGCCGGGGTGACCCTCGACGCCGCCGCCGAGGCCCTGGAGTGCAGCCGGCAGAAGGTGTGGCGGATCGAGAGCGGCCTCGGCTCGGTGCGCGGCGTCGACGTCCGGGCCATGTGCGAGCTGTACGCCGCACGCGGCGAACTGACCCGGGCGTTGACCGCCCTGGCCGGCGAGACAAGGGCGAAAGGCTGGTGGCACGCCTACGGCGACGCGATCCCCGACTGGTTCGAGCTGTACGTCGGCCTCGAATCCGCCGCATGCCGAATTCGAAGGTATGACGAAGCCCTGATCCCAGGACTGTTACAGACCCGTAGCTACGCGCTGGCCGTCTACCAACATCGCGCAGAGGTGACGGATGACGAGCGTGAGCGTCTGGTTCAGGTGCGACTTCAGCGACAGTCACTGCTGGTACGTCGCCTGCCGGCAGCACCCGAGATGGACGTCGTCATCTCGGAGGGCGCGCTGCTACGGATCGTCGGCGACCGGCCGACGATGGTCGAGCAGCTACGACACCTGCTCGACGTCGGCGAGCGGGACAACGTGCATATTCGAGTTCTGCCGCTGTCAGCAGGTCTGCACAGGGGTGTCGAGGCTGGCACCTTCGTCATGCTGGAGTTCCCGCTTCGGAATCGGGCAACGCCGGAACCCTCTGTGATCTACAGCGAGTCGTGGACTGGCGCGCTCTATCTCGATCGACCGGAAGAGTTCGCTGCCTACGAGAAGGTCTGGAAGAGCCTGGATCAGCTCGCCTTCGATGAAGGACAATCGAGGCACCTCATCAACAAGATCATCGGAGAGGTCCACCATGGCTGATCTGACCGGCGCCCGTTGGCGCAAGAGCACCCGCAGCGGCAGCAACGGCGGCGACTGCGTCGAGGTCGCCGACAATATGCCCGGCGTCGTCGCCGTACGCGACAGCAAGGACCCGGACGGTCCCGCCCTCACCTTCACCCCCACCGCCTGGACCACCTTCGTCGCCACCACCCGCAACCACCGCTGATCGCTCCGCCCGCAGCACGTCGAGATCTTGGACAGTTCCCGTTTCTCGCTAACGACAACTGTCCAAGATTGACGGTTGCCGGCCTGCTGCGTCACGGTGACTGCGCGAGCGAGTGGGAGCCGGGTCTGGACAGAGCTTCCGGCTGATCACTTTTCAGGCGGCGCGTGGTTAACCAGTCCGTGAGCGTACGGACCGAGTTCAGCGACCTGATCCGCGCGATGGCACGCCGTGACTGGGGCACGGTAGACCAGATCCTGGACGGCCTGGAGACCACCGGTTGGCGCGGTGGCAGCCAGGTGATCGGTGCGGCATTCGCCATCGCGGTCAACGAGCGCTTCGCCGCTGGCCACTCTCCGACCGACGTTGCTCGCTTCGTAGCCGAGACGCGGTCGCAGTTCCCCGACGCGCAGTCGCTTCCCGCGCTGGAGATGGAAGGACTCGTCCGGGCGGCGCTCGGCGAGGTCGGTCTGATCGAGAACCTCAACCCCGAGACGGCCCTCCAGATGCAGATCGTCTTCCTTGGCAAGTTGCTACAGGACCGGGACCACAGCGAAGCACAGCTTGAAGCGTTCATTGTCGATGTGGAACGCACCGCAGCCGACTACCTGTAGCTACCGGGCTGCAAGCCGAGGCCATCTCCGATAGTGTCCGCGCGACTACGCAAACGTGATCTACGCTCGCGGGCGGCAGACGGAGGGACAGCATGGCCAGCATCGAAGAGGTCAAGGCGGCGCTGATGCAGGCAGCCGAGCAGGGCAACGTCACGATCAACCAGATCCGCGCCGCCGCCGAGAACACCGAGCAGATGCTGACCCGACTACGTGCCGTCGCCGCCGGCACCGGCCACCCGACGATCGCCGAGGCCATCGCCCGAGGTGAGCAGAGCAAGCAACGCCTGGCCGAGGCCATGACGCTGGTGCAGGGCAGCTCGGAGGCCGCTCGCCGCTACGTCGGCGTCCTCGGCTGAGCACCGACCGCCACCATGAGTGTCGGTGAGGTCAAGGCGGCCCTCCGCGCCGCCGTCGACAACGCGCGCCAGGGACGACGGGTGTTCGACATGGCCGTCTCCGAGGCCGATGCGGCGGCCCGAACGGCGAACGCCGCGCTGAGCGGCAGCCAACACGCGCACGTGACCGACACTCGTCAGGCACTCGCCGCCGCCAAGGCAGAGGTCGAACCGACTCGCCGCCGATTCGACCACACCGCCGAACACGCAAGCGACTACCTCACCCGACTCGGATGAGCGGCAGCATCGCCGAGCTGGTCGCGCAGCTTCTCGCCGTACGCGGAAAGCTTGATGCCGCAGCGGTCACCGCGCTGCGCGCCCGGACGGACGCCGAAGTGGCCTTGGCGCGGCTGATCGAGGTGCAGCGCGGTAGCGACGACAATCGGTTACGCGCCGCCGTCGTGGACGCCGAGGTGGCCCGGGACAAAGCCGGCCGGTACGCCCGCCTCCTGGCTGAGGCCGCCGACCACATCACCGAGTACGTCAACACGATCGCCCCCGGCTCCGCGCCCACCGAACCAGACGATGCGGCTTCGCCGTCCGGGGACCGCTTGGTGACCGAGGCTGAGGGACGCGGACGGCGTGCCGACATCGCCTGGCGCAAGCAGGTCCGGAAAGCCGATGACACCGAGGACAGCCTGAAGGACACCGAGACCAGTGTCCGCGACGTGCTCAAGTTCCTCAAGCAACACGGCGAGGGACAAGGCGGAACCACTAGTGGGACGACGAGCCCTGTGCCCACGCCCGGACAGGATCGACCGCATGTCGACAATCCGGTGACCGCTGCGGTGATGGCGGCTGGCGCGTTGGCGGTGACCGTGAAAGCGATATGGAACCATGGCAAAGCGCGACGAGCGAGGAAGCGAGACGAGCATGATCAAGCCTGAGCTGCCCGAGTACATCCGCACCATGGTCCGTGGCGACCATGCCGCCAACGACGCGGTCGAGGCCAAGCTTGACGCCGAGGGCTGGGACGGCCTTCCGCGCTACCTCGCGGCGGTCTTCTTCCTCGCCGTCGACCGCCGCTTCGGCGAGACCGCCAGCCGTGCCGAGGTGATCACCTTCGTCGGTGAGTTACGCGCCGGGTTCGCCAACGGTGGCCCCGAGATCAACGCCGAGGCCGCCGAGCAGCTCATCCTGTCCATCATCGACCCGTCGCTCGACTACTCGATGAGCCAGGAGATGATCGGCCGCGTCCAGGCGGCCACCGTGCAGAAGATCCTCACCGAGGAGAACCTGTCGGACGACGAGTTGGACGCCCTCCTTGCGGAGGCCGTCAGCCTGGCCTCCCGCCCTTGAGCCCCAAGGGCGGGAGCTGACCGTTGCGGCCGCCGCGCCGCCGGGAGAGCCCCGCACCTCCATCAACCGACTACGGCGCGACTCCCCGAAACCCATCGGCCGGTCACAGGACGACGACGGCGTCCTCAGCAAAGGTGAACAGGCCGGCGTCGAGCGTGATGGTCTTGAGCTTGGTGCCCTTCGGTACATCGAAGTACACGTTCGCGGTCACCGAATTACCCGGATTGATCTTGTCGAGGAATCCTTGCCCGTCGCTGTTGCCGTACATCCCGGCCACTCCGTCGACCTCGAACTCTCGCTCGTTGGCGTCCTGAGCGGTGAGGATGCTGTCGGCATGGAACGTGTGCGCGGTCTTGGTGACGTTCTTCACGGTCACGCCGACCTTACAGAACGCGCCTTGCGCCTTGGCGTTGAGGAACTCGCTGCCCACCTGGGAAATGCCGCACTTCACGCTATTGACGGTGAACTCGAAATCACCGCCGCGTACCTTGTCGCCGATGCCGGGGGCCTTCGACTTCGTAGGCGCCGGAGCCGCAGTCGTCTTCTTCGGCACGGGTGCCGCCGCGCTCGTGGCCGGTGCCGCCGCGCTCGCCGACTCGCTGCTCACGGCAGCGGGAACGTCGCTGGTGGCGGAGGTCGCCGAGGTATTCTCGTCGCCGCTGACCAAGCCGATCACGAGCGTACCGCCACAGCACAGCATCACGAACGCGCCCACGCCGATGAGGGTGGGCAACAGCCAAGCGGCACGCTTCTTGGGTGCGGCCGGTGGAACGGGCATCGACGGAGGAAACTGACCCGCCGGGGGCGGCGGGTACTGACCGGCGGACCCCTGCGGGAATGCAACGCTCGGCGGCATCGGCGGCTGGCCGGCGGGCGTCGGGTTCTGGTCAGGCCCGTATTGTTCCGTCATTGAGTCATGTCTCCTGGATCGCGGTTCACACTTACGCGTTGTGCGCAAGGCAACAACACGATGCCACAGTCAATCGCAAATAATAGTCGTCCTGCCGTCTCGGACCGCACGACAAGTTGTTCGCCAAAAACAGACCGAATTGATGACTCGGCCTCAGGCATCGAGTCAATCCATAAGCCTGTGGCTCATCTGCCCGGCAGGAACCGCCGCACCAGTGCCAATTCTGTCAGATATCCGCCAACAGCTCTCGTTGATAGTTTCGGACCGAGCAGAAAATCCTCGCCGGGACGCCTCGTTCCCCCTAACTGCCGGTCAGTCCGCGCAACTCGGTCAGGGCTGCCCGGTCGGCGGCGAGTTGGGACAGTTCGGTGTCGATGAGGTCGGTGAAGAACTGGGCGGGTGAGCCGGGGAAGTCAGGGCGTTCGTCGGCGTACCACTGGTGCAGCCACGGTTCCAGCTCGGCGATGCCGGCCAGCAGCGGCAGCAGCCGTTCCACCGGCCAGGCCGCCTGGAGCTTGCGGTCCAGGTAGGCGGTGGCCAGCGCCTGCGCCTGGGCGAGGTGATCCCACCCGGCCCAACCGAGCAGCTCGGTGCCGTCGCCGTCGCGGCCCGCCTTCGGGTACGAGATGAAACGTTCCTTCGGCACGTCGAGCTTGCCGCGCGCCCGCCAGTACGACGGCTTGGCGAAGTCCGCCGAGGTGTACTTCGGTGGCACCTTGATGTCGACGTCCTCGCCCGCGTCCTCCAGCCGCTGCTGCGCCCAGACCCGCTCCCACTGCGCCCGCTTGCGCAGCCCGGAAGGCTTGTAGCGGTACGCCGGCAGGTACGGCACGTGCTCGTCGGTGACGAGCTTCGCCAGGGTTTTCGTCAGGTCGTGGTCGTCGCGGCCGACCCACAACTCCAACACTGACCGAAAGTCCTCGTCGTGGCGTACCCGGTCGGCGAGCTGCGCCACCGACTGCGGCGTCGGACGGTCGCCCCACAGCTCGGGTGCCTCCAACCGGTCGAGCAGCCACTCCCGCAGCGCCTTGGCCCGCATGGCGTCCCAACCCTCGGTGGCCCACCGCCGCTTGCACTCCGGCCGCTCGATCAGCGCGATGTTGCGATCCGACTCGATGATCTCGATCCGCCGCTGCACCAGCCGGCGATAGTCCTCCGGCCAGTGCGCCGGCAGCTCCGTGATCGGCGTCGACCCGTGCCGCGCGAACCACTGCGTCTCCACCTCGCCGGCCGCCATCCTCCGGGCCAGCACGATCTCGAAGGCCCGCTCCCCCAGCTTGACCTCCGGCGGCTCGGCGCAGGTCAGCTCCTCGCCACACAGCCCGTAGAGCCGGTAGACCTCCCAGTCCAACTCCTCCTGCGCCGCGATCATCCGCGCCCGCGTCGCGTCGTGGTCGGCCCGCGCCGCCACCAGCCGCTCCCGGGTCGGCACGCCACCCTCCGCGACCGCCGCCGGGCTCAGGCCGGCGAGCCGCTGCGCCAACGAGTCGAGCAGCCGCGCCCTCTCCAACGGGTACGCCCCCGGCAACGGAAACTCCTGAAGCTTCGTCCCGGTGAACTCGTAAAACCGCTCCCATTCTTGGGACTTGAAGCCCTCGTTGACGCCCTGGCTCCCTTTGTTGTGGCTGACCTGCTTGAGCCAGAAGCAGGCGGTCGAGCTGTTCAACACCCCGAGCAGCCGCAGGTGATCGTCCTCCGTCGCCCCCTCCGCCAACTTGATCACCGGCGCCGTACTATTGAACAGTCGACCCTCTCGGTCAAGGGTGAAGTGGTTGTGTGTTGCTACGAAGGCGAACGTCAGCCCAAGCTTCGCGTGTAACTTGCTTGAGTAATTTTCCAGATGCGCGAACCAGGGTCGCCCGCTGGCAATAACCGACTTTCCGAAAATCAGCCGAGAGGCGAGGCCGCTCCGGAAAGGCCACAAACTCCTCGCCACCAAGAAGTCAGACTCAGGCAGATAGTTGGCGTTTGCGCTGTCAGAGTAGGGCGAACGCACATAGATAACCGCTCGGAGGCCGAAGTCTCGAACGACGTCGCCTATAATCAACTCGCGGACCCGCCGAACCTCCCCAGCACGAACCACCACCGTCTGTGGCATGAAGTAAACCTCGTCGGCCCCAGTTTTGGTTGTCCTACCAATCGACTGCACCAGCGACGAGAGGCGCGATGCTTCTCCCTCCAAACGGGCGACCAACTGCGCAGCACCGCCACCAGAAAGACTCCATGGATACACGGAAATCCGATCGCGAGCGAGATCAACCACACCTACCCACAACGATTCTGACCCGGGGGCATCAATCTGCTGCTGTATCGCGTTCCAAACGAGACCAGACCCAGGTTCAGCCGGCTGCGATGGTTCACCTCGGATACCCAACACCACGCGTACATCTTGCTTACGCCTACGTGGGTTCGAACGGCCAACGAGGATGACGGTTGGGGTGCCGTGGCCGGGGATGTAGGCGCCGGAGGTGTCGATGACCTCGGTCAACTCGACCTGGTGGGCGAAGTAGTCTTCGATGAGTTTCTTGCCGAATTCGCGCTTCATGAAGGCGTTGCCGGTGATCTGGCCGACGTGGCCGGCACCTTCGCCGTGCTCGTCGCCGCGCCTGGCCAGGTCGAAGAAGCGCTTGGCGAATGGCACCGTCAGCGCGTACTGCCGGTGGCAGACGTCGGGGTAGATCTCGCGGTAGAGCTTGTTGCGGGCCGAGTCGGCGACGGTGATGTAGGGCGGGTTGCCGACGACCACCGCGTACTGTCCCTCGTCCAGGTAGTCGGCGAGCACGTCGGCGTCCTCGGTGGCGTACGCGAAAGCTTCCCGGCCCTCCAACTGCGCCATCAGGTCGCCCTGGTGGCGGGAGGTGCGGCCCCAGTGCAGGAGGGAGTCGCCGGTGGCGACCCGGACCTGCCAGTGCGGGGTGCGTTCCAGGGAGCGTAGGCCGCATTCCTTCATCGCGGCGATCAGCAGCCGGAAGCGGGCGATGGCCACCGCGAACGGGTTGATGTCGACGCCGGTCACCTGGCCGAGGGCCCGCTCGACCAGCACCCGGATGTCCGTGCCAGGCTCGCGTCGCCGCCAGCGTCCCACCAGGCGGCCGAACGCGCCGAGCAGGAAGTGGCCCGAGCCGCAGGTGGGGTCGATGACGGTGGTTTCCGGCAGGCCGAATTCGCGTACCGCCGGCTCGAAGGTGCGGTCGAGGATGAACTCTTCGACGAACTCCGGCGTCTGGAGCAGGGCGTACGTCTTCTTGGCGTGGGTCGACAGGTCCTGGTAGAGGTCGCCCAGGAAACGGGTGTCCAGATTCTCTACCCGCAGCGACACCAGGCCCGGCCCGCGCCGGAAGAACTCCGACAGCGCCTCGGCCGCCGCGCCGGAGATGGGGAACCGCCACACCGGGTTGTGCTCATCGAAGATCTTGCCGGTGGCCTTCAGCGTGCGCAGGTAGCCGAACGCCTCGCGTAGCCACTCGCGGTCGTTGTGCCGGGGGTTGTCGATCAGGTGCTGTTGGCGGTGCTGCATGCCCCGGCCGACCGGTGCGGTCGGTTCCGGTCCGCCGATCCAGAGCGGTTCGACCAGGTCGTTGTCCTCGCAGAAGCGGACGAAGACGCAGCCGAGCACCCAGGCCACCGCCGCCTGGTCGATGATGTCCTCCAGCCACGTCTCGAAGGTGCCGGCCGTACGCCGGGCGTCGGCCGCCTGGGCGTGCTCCTTGCGCAGCGAGGATTCCAACTCGGAATCGTGGGCCACCTGCCCGCGCAGGTCGTCGGTGAGGGCGGTGACCTGGTTTTGCAGCGCCTTCAGCGGGATCATCGGGGCGCGTTCCTCTCCAGGGCGGGGGTGTCCCAGTCGTCCGGCAGCCACAGCGACTGGGTGGCCGGCGCGGTGAGCGGCAGTTGCTGGCCGTCGAGCAGCACCGGCTCGGTGCGGCGTACCGGCACCAGCAGCAGCCGGGCGGCGGGGCGAGGTCGGGTGGGGTCGGCCAGTTGCTGAATGAGGTGGAGTTGCTGGTAGCGGGCCAGCGGTGCGGCCTCGGTGATCAGCACCGGGCGGTCGGTGTCGGTGAGCGCCGTCTCGATCGCCGGCAGCACCTCGTGTTGGAAGATCTCCACCAGGGAGCGGAAGTCGGCGTCGGTCGGCACGCCGGTGTCGGCGGCGACGATGGCCTCCCAGGGGAAGGCGAGTGCCCGCAGCCGCGCCAGCATGATGGCGGTGACGTCGACCTCGGTGAGGTCGTACCGCGCCAGCAGGGCACGACGGCTGCGGGCCGGACGACGGATCGAGGTGAGCGCGACCAGGAAGCCGCGCCGTTCGATCACCTCGGCGATCCGGCGGCGGGCGCGGGCGGCTGCGTCCGGTTCCAGGATCGGTCCGCCGGTGCTGCCGGAACGGGTGCCGGTCACCGACCGGGTGCTCTGCGGCGGGACGTAACAGCCCAGGGTCGCCTCCCAGAACAGCGGGATCTCCCGCAGCAGCTCGTCGAGCCTCGGCCGGGGCGGCAGCTCCTGGGCGCGCGGGAACCGGGCGCGCACTCGGGCGCGTACCGTCTCGGGGTCGAGGTGCTGGCCGACCAGCGCGCCCGCGGCCAGCCGCAGCGCGCGCTCGGCGGGCATCCGCTCTGCCGGGTACAGCTGGCCCTGGGCGTTGACCGCGGCCTCGCGGGCGCTGCCGGCGGCGGCGAGTTGGAGCAACCGGGCGTCGCTCAGCGGCGG